>NZ_JASPHV020000001.1:0-229101 GCF_030229435.2 Corynebacterium sp. MSK122
GTCGTCCCGTTATAAGAAACATAGGGCCTGCGCCGGCGGACCTTGGCTCGAAGCCCCATTTCGCTCATGAGTTTGTAGACGAGCTTGTGGTTGACCACCCACCCCTGGTTGCGCAGGTCAAGTAGCACTCGTCGGTAGCCGTAGCGATGCTTGTTACGCTCGAAGCTTTCTAAGATCGCGTCTTTGAGCGCAGCGTGCTTATCCGGCTCGCGCAGTCGTTTCTGGTGGTAGAAGAACGTTGATCTCGGCATGCCTGCCGCATCCAAAAGGTATTGCAGACGATGCCGTGACTTGAGGATGACAATCGCCTGAACTTTCAGGCGTGTCCCTGATTCCTCAAGTCCCGCAATTTTTTTAGATATGCGTTTTCCGCTTCCAACCGCGCGATCTGGCGACGCAGTTTCGCTTCCTCCGAGAGCGGCTTCGGCGTGACCGAGCCCTTGGGCCTGCCCTTCGGCTTCGGTTTTAGTGCCTCATCGCCACCATTACGCCATTTCCTCGACCATCCGCTGACCAGATTCTCTGATGACAGGCCAAACTCGCGCGCAAGATTCATCGCTGTCTCACCAGAAAGGTGGCGTTGGACAACTTCCTTCTTGATTTCGAACGAATACTGCTGCTTAGTCGGTTTTTCCACAAGACATAGTCTGCCATGCAGTTTAAACCGACGACAGAGCATACGGGCGGCGTATTTGGAGACACCAAGAGCAGTAGCAGCGGCACGATAGCCCATGCCTTGCTCAAATAGTTCAACCAACTGCTCCCGCTGATGCTCACTCACCAAACTTCGAGCTCTCAATGAAAACTACTCCCCATTAATCGGAAACTAATTTCTCAGTCCAACTAATGGGGAGCAGTTCAATCACAAGCGGGGGCGGGACGGGGTTGGGCGTGGTTGAAGGAAAGACGCCGAGACCTATGCCTCTACGGTGCCCTCGCCGTTGCCGGAAGCGGTAGCAGCGGATTCGCCGGCCTGCTCCTCTTCCTGCTGCTTGAACTGCTTGCGCAGCATAAACAGCTGGCGGACGGTCTCTTCCTTCACGCCATCGTTCATGGCGTTGAACATCTCACCGCCCTCCTTCTGGTATTCCACCAGCGGGTCGCGCTGCGCCATCGCGCGCAGGCCGATGCCCTCCTTGAGGTAGTCCATCTCATAGAGGTGCTCGCGCCACTTCTGGTCAATGATCGGCAGGATGACCATGCGCTCGGTATTGCGCATCTGCTGCTCGCCGCCAATGGCGGTCACAGACTCTTCGAGCTTGTCGTACTCATTATTGGCGTCCTGTACCAAGGCGTCGCGAAGCTGCTCAGCAGAAAGCTCACCCGGGGAACCATACTCGGAGCCTTCCACCAGCTCCTCATGTGAAATGGTGGGGCCGTAGAGGGAATCCAACGCATTCCACAGCGCGTCCAAATCCCAGTCCTCCACGTAGCCGGTGGCGGTAGCGCCGGCGACATAAGCGGACACGGTGTCATCGATCATGCCGCGAATATTGTGCTGAATATCGCCGGCATCGAGGATGTCGTGGCGGGTAGCGTAGACCACCTTGCGCTGCTCGTTGAGCACCTCGTCGTACTTAAGGACGTTTTTACGCATCTCAAAGTTCTGGTTCTCCACCTGCGCCTGGGCGCCCTTGATGGAGTTGGAGACCATCTTGGCTTCGATGGGGACATCGTCCGGCACATTGAGGCGGTTCATCATGTTCTCCATGGACTGGCCCACGAAGCGCACCATCAATTCATCGCGCATGGACAGGTAGAAGCGGGTCTCACCCGGGTCACCCTGGCGGCCAGTACGACCACGCAGCTGGTTATCAATGCGGCGGGACTCGTGACGCTCGGTACCCAGCACGTAGAGGCCACCGGCCTCGCGCACCTGGTCACCCAGCTTCTGGGAGCGCTCCCTCTCGGAATCGATTTCTGCTTCCCAGGCCTCCTGGTACTTCTCTTCATCCTCGAATGGATCGAGGCCGCGCTCACGCAGCTTCTCATCGAGGATGACCTCAGGGTTGCCACCGAGCACGATATCGGTACCACGGCCGGCCATATTGGTAGCCACAGTGACGGTGCCGGGGCGGCCCGCACGGGCGATGATCTGACCCTCTTCCTCGTGGTGCTTAGCGTTGAGCACGTTGTGCTTAATGCCGCGCTTAGACAGCAGCTGGGACAGGTACTCGGAGCGCTCCACGGAGGTGGTACCGACCAGAACCGGCTGGCCGGACTCGACGTGCTCGGCAATATCGTCCACTACAGCGGCGAACTTAGCTTCCTGCGTCTTGTAGATGCGGTCGGAGTGATCGGCACGCTGATTCGGCTTATTGGTAGGAATCGGCACCACATCTAGGCCATAGATGGAGTGCAGCTCGGCAGCCTCGGTTTCTGCCGTACCGGTCATGCCGGAGATCTTCTCGTACAGGCGGAAGTAGTTCTGCAGGGTAACGGTAGCCAGGGTCTGGTTCTCGTTTTTGATCTCCACCTGCTCCTTGGCCTCAATGGCCTGGTGCATGCCCTCGTTGTAGCGGCGTCCGGCCAGCACGCGGCCGGTGAAGCCGTCCACGATCATGACTTCGCCATTGCGAACGATGTAGTCCTTGTCGCGGGTGAAAAGCTCCTTGGCCTTCAGGGCGTTGTTCAGGTAGGACACCAGCTGGGAGTGCTCGGGGGCGTAGAGGTTATCGATGCCGAGCTGATCCTCGACGTATTCCACGCCCTCCTCCAGCACGCCGATGGTGCGCTTCTTGTGGTCCACCTCGTAGTGGATGCCTTCGCGCATGCGCGGTGCTAGCTGAGCAAAGACGCTGTAGAACTGAGAGGAACCGTCAACCGGGCCGGAGATAATGAGTGGGGTACGGGCTTCATCGATAAGGATCGAGTCAACCTCGTCCACGATGCAGAAGTTGTGGCCGCGCTGGACCACATCATTAAGGGAGCGGACCATGTTATCGCGCAGGTAGTCAAAGCCCAGCTCATTATTGGTGCCGTAGGTAATGTCGCAATCGTAGGCAGCCTTGCGCTCTGGCGGGCGCATCTCAGACAGGATGACGCCCACGGACAGACCAAGCCAGCGGTGGACACGGCCCATCATCTCGGCGTCGCGCTTTGCCAAGTAATCGTTAACGGTCACGATGTGGACGCCCTTGCCATCAAGAGCGTTGAGGTAGGCGGGCAGCAGCGAGGTCAGGGTCTTTCCCTCACCGGTGCGCATCTCGGCGACGTTGCCGAAGTGCAGGGCCGCACCGCCCATGATCTGCACGCGGTAGTGCTTCTGATCGAGGACGCGCCAAGCAGCCTCACGGACGGTGGCAAAAGCCTCGAGCAAGATGTCATTCATCTCCTCGCCGTCTCGCAGGCGAGTCTTAAACTCGTCGGTCTTTGCCTTAAGCTCGTCGTCCGAAAGCTCCGCGTACTTATCCTCAAGGGCAATTACATCGTCTGCCATTTTGCCCAGGCGCTTGACCGTACGGCCCTCGCCCGCGCGCAGCAGCTTGGAAAGTCCAAACACGGTTAGTTAGTCCTTCTAGTCGCGACAATAAAGTTAACTCGTCGCTATTGTACTCACTCGCTTTCACAAAGCATCTCCCGCCTAGCACCTAGGGCAAGCGCACAGCCTCCGTTCAGCCTGTATATCCCCCGGAACCTGCTTGCCGGCGCCCCTCTCCTAACCACAAATTCGGCCCTGCTGCATACACGCAGCAGGGTCATTAACTAAGAGAAGTAGAAGCTTCTTTAAGCTTCAGCGTCTTCCGATAGGGAGATAATGCCGTAGTCGTAGGCGTGGCGGCGATAGACCACGGACGGCTTATTGTTCTCCTCATTAATAAAGAGGAAGAAGTCGTGGCCCACCAGCTCCATCTCGCTCAAGGCATCATCCACGCTCATCGGGGTAGCCGGGTGCTCCTTAGTACGCACGATCTGGCCTGGTCGAACGTCCTCCACTGTCTCAGCATAAGGGTCAACGTAGCGCTCTTCCTTGGCGCGCTCAGCCTCGGCTTGGGCCACCATCTCAGCAGCAATCTCACCGGTGCCCTTTTGCGCCCGGTGACCACTCTTGACGTTTTCACGGCGCACCTTCACCTTGCGCAGGGAGCGCTCCATCTTACCCAAGGCGGTTTCAAGCGCTGCGTAGAAGGAATCTTCCTTGGCTTCGGCGCGGGCAATGTGCCCCTTACCGGTAGCGGTAATCTGAATGCGCTCCGCTTCGGAGTCACGGCGCGGGTTTGGTTCGTGCTGTAGCTCCACATGGAAGAAGGTCAGGGTGGGGTCAAGGCGTTCAATCTTGGCCAGCTTGTCGTTAACTCGCTCTTGGAAGTGTTCGGGAACCTCGACGTTGCGGCCCGTAATCGTTACCTGAGCTTTGTTTGGCTGGGACATTGAGATGCCTCCCTTGAGTAGTGGGGACTAGAATCAATCACAGTAACTATCTCTCTGTGACACTCCTCATGATAGCACTGGTTATGACCTGAGAGGGTGGATTTTCAATCCGCTCCCCCACCTCGAGGGTAGGTACCGGCCCTATCTAGGCATCCGCAAAGACCAATGCCCCGCAGACTTCTACACCCGCGGCCTGCAGGGCGGCGATGCTCGCGGCGAGGGTGGCACCGGTGGTAATGACGTCGTCGGCAAGCAATACAGGGACCTGCGCAATTGGGGTGCGCACGCGAACTCGGCCCTGCAGGTTTGCCCACCTATCCTGGGCATTGAGCTCGGACTGGTCCGCGGTGGACTGGCCCATGGTAAGCGCCGCGCACACGCCCACGCGCTGGTGCTGCGCCGCGGCATGACACACAGCGGACACCGGATCGCCCCCGCGTGCCCGCGCCGAACGCGGCCGAGTAGGCGCGGGAACGAGGGTGAACTCGCGCGGAATATCGCCGCGGGCGCTCAGATGGGCCAACCCAGCCGCGAAGACGGCGCCCACGTACTCGCGAACCGGCTGATTGCCTCGTTCCTTCATGCCAATAATGATGCGGCGACGAATATCGGAATAAGGGCCGAGAGCATAGACAGGCGCGCCCAGTAGCCGGGGTCGTGCCACCATGTAGGGCAGCTGCCGCAAGTGATCGCGGCACTGTGGGCACAAAACCTCACCCGGCGCGCCGCAGCCAGCGCAGGCACGCGGAAAAATAAGTTCCCCCAAGCTCATACTCGCCTCTCCCCAGCCGCGCAGGCCCTCTGGCGGCTAATTAGAAACGATAGGGGAAGAACGCCGGCCCTGCAGGCCGGAGACCTCGCGCCAGTTGGTTTCGTCCATGACGGTGGAAGGAAGCTCAAGCATGGCGTGAGAATCAGTAATAAAGAGCTTGGTAGGCGAGGTTGCCACGGCCACCACAGGGGCGGTGATATTGCCGGTAGGCATGGTCGAAGCCGAGGAACCATCCTGCTCGATGCGCCATACGGGCGACTGACTTGAGGAAGTGCCAACGATGAGCGAGCCATCCGCATTCCAGTCCAGCGAAAGTGCCGAGCCGGATACTTCGGGGCCTACCTCGCGGGCGTTGACGATGCGCTCATCACCGCTGCTGGATTGAGCAACGGCCGCGATATACACGTGTCCATCAATAATCATGGCCACGCGCGCACCGCTATGGGACAAGCGGATAACGGAGATTTCGCCCTCAATATCGTCGATGCTGCGGGCATCCACTTCGGATTCGGTGATGCGGCCTGTAGTCTTGGAGCGCACCACGCGCACGATGCGATCGCCATCGACCACGGTCCAGGCGGCTTGCCCGTTGTACTCGAAGGTCGGTCGTGCCAGTGTGGGTCCGTCCACCGAATCCTGCAGCTGGCCGTCAAGCTCGCCTATCTGCAGAGAAAAGTCATTATTAGACTTGCGGCGCACGGCCGCAACAAGGCCGCTATCGGCAACATCCACAGATTGCACGTCACCACTGCTGCCCAGCGTGGAATCCACGTGCTCGGCCACACCATCGTCTACCTCGAGCAGGTTGCCCTCATTGAGGGCGTAGAGCTTAGACAAAGAGGTGCTGCTTTCCTCCGGGTTATAGTCCGCGAAGTCATCCACGCTCAGGCTATCCATGCCCTCCACCAAGTCACCGCCATCGGCCTTGACCTTGAAGGGCCCGGTATGGCCGGCTTCCGTAAGCGTCCACACCAACTGGGCCGCAAAGAGCGTGCGATCACGGGAGTCCAGGTCAGCAAGGCCCTCGAATTGGTAGCCCTGTTCGCGGTCATAGCCGGCGAAGGTGACCTTCTCCCCCGCTGCCCGGCGGGTAGCGGGCGCAATGCTAGCTGAAGGTCCCTCCATCAACAGCGTAAGGAGCGTCGACTCCGATTGTTCGCCACCCTTATACAGCCAGCGACGGTCTGGAACCAGCACATCGTTGCTCTGCTTAAAGAAGTACAGCGATTGCGGGGTGTAGTGATTGCGCATTTCATTGCGCTCCATTACTACTCCGGCCGGCAAACCATCGACGCGCCATCTATCGTCTTGCATCTTCATGTAGATGACGGCCTCGTAGCCCTCATTTTCCGGCACGTACGCACCGCCGGATTTAAGGCGGCCGATGATGGTGCCGCGCACCGTGAAGGCACGCTCATTATCCCTCGAGCTTTGCTTACTAGCGGGCGCGGTAACGATGTCCAAGCTATCGACCACCATCACATCGCCGCTGGCGTCCCAGGCTTCGCGGGCGTTATCGGTCAGAAAGCCGCGCGCGACCTCATGGTCGTTTCCCGGCACGGCGGAAGCCTGGTAGAAATCGCGCAACGTCAAGTCCGGGTCATCGCCGGGTTGCGGTGCAATGACTCCTTCCGAGCCTTCCGGTTGCTGCTGGTAGGTACCGACTACTTGCGGACCGGTGTTATTCGGCAGGGTGGAACAACCGCTGACAAAAAGCACGGCCGCTGCGGTGCCGACAACTGCGGTCTTGCGATACTTCGCTCTCAACACGCTTATTTCCTCCTGCCCTCAAAGTCCGGAGCCTTATAGGCGCGCCTGTCCGGGGCGGCCGCGCCGCGGTTAAGCTCACGTTCCGAAGGCCAGAGGATGCCATCGCCTTCTACCTCACCATCGGTGTCCCTGTCACTCTTCTCGACGTGCGGTGAGCTCATGCCGGATGAAATGGCCGGCGTTGCAGAAACGGGCCCGCCATCCGGCTCGGTGGCGCCAGGGCCCGGTGCTTCTGCAGCTGCAGCATCGGGTTCTGGTCGCGATTCTGCCAGCTCACTACCATCCGCAGTGCTGGTGACGGGTGCGCCGGGAATCTCCACAGCGATGGGAGCCTCGCCCACCTCGGTATTCGGGGTGCGTGGAATAATGAGGCGGAAGCGAGAACCAAATCCCTCGTAGCCGGTGGCATCTAGCGTGCCGCCGTGCAGGACGGCATCCTCGCGGGCGATAGCCAGGCCCAAACCGGTGCCGCCAGAATGGCGTTTGCGGGAAGAATCCGCACGCCAGAAGCGGTTGAAAACCAGCTCTTCCTGGCCAGGTTTTAAGCCCACGCCATGGTCCGTAACGGTAACGCCCACCGCAGTATCCGTGGCTGCGACGTCTACCGCCACTGGATTGCCCTCCGAGTGGTCAATGGCATTGGCCAGAAGGTTGCGCAAGATGCGCTCAAGGCGGCGGGAATCGGCCTCGACTCCGATGCGCTCCTCCGGCAGGTTGAGCTGGACCTCCACGTCGAGCTCGCGGGCCAAATGCTCCACCTGCCCGTAGGCCGCCTCCACACACGAGCGCAGATCAATGGCTGCCGTAGACAAATCCGCCACACCAGCATCGTGGCGAGAAATCTCCAGCAAGTCCGCGAGCAATTCCTCGAAGCGGTCGAGTTCGCTCGACATCAAGCGGGAAGCGCGCTGGGCGCCGTACGGCAGGCTATCGCTCTCCGCCTCAATCATGTCCGCGGCCATGCGCACGGTGGTCAATGGGGTGCGCAGCTCATGGGAGACGTCAGAAGTAAACTGCCGCTGCAAATCGCCGTACTCCTCCAGCTGTGCAATTTGGGAGGAAAGCTTATCGGCCATGTTATTGAAGGACGCGGCCAAGCGACCCATCTCATCATCGCTATCGACGGCCATGCGCTCCTTCAAATGACCCGCCGCCAAGCGCTGCGCAATGCGCGAGGCCGAGCGAATTGGCGTAATTACCTGCTGGGTAGCTAGCCAGGCAATGCCCACCAGCAGCACCACGACGACCACACCGGCCGCCGAAAGCAGACCGCGCATCAACGCCATGGTGGATTCTTCCGATTCCATGGACAACGCCAGGTAGACCTGCGTATGGGGAATATCGGTATCGGTAGGCGTGCCTACCAGCAAAGCGTTGTAGTAATCACCATTTTCGCGCGGCGCCGGGAAATACTGCTGCGCAATCTGGCCTTGATCCACCATCTCCCGCAACTGATCCGGCACCGGGAAATCCTCGGGCGAAGTGGTAACAGAGCCATCCTGGTTTTCCACCACGATGACTGGCTCATAGACCGTCTGGGTATCGCCCTGCTGGGCGGAGAGCTGGCCCAACGCAGCACGCGCAGAGTTGATGCGTACCTGCACCGAATTGGCGGAACTGGTGGCATCAATCTGCTGTTCCACAGCCGTGCGGGCGCGCTCCAGCTCCTGTTGGGCCACGTCTTCTTTCTGGCTGACCAGGCGTTGGGTAAGCACGGACACCAGCGCGTAGGCCAAGATGATCATGACCACCGAGGAGGCGACCAAGATCATGCCAATGACGCGCGCCTGCAAAGAGGTGCGCCACGTTGTAATGAAGGCGTCTCGAATGCGCCTTAGACGCTCAATGATGCCGATGATCCTTACTCCCCGGCGCCGGCCTTGCCGGTCTTATACCCCACGCCGCGCACGGTCAGCACAATCTGCGGATCTTCCGGATCGTGCTCGATCTTGGCACGCAGGCGCTGGACGTGCACATTTACCAAGCGGGTATCAGAAGCATTGCGATAGCCCCACACGGATTCCAACAGCGATTCACGCGTGTGTACCTGGCCGGGGCGGCGCGCCATCTCCAGCAGCAGGTCAAACTCCAGCGGGGTCAGGTTCAGCTCGGTGCCATCGGTGCGGCGAACAGTATGTTCCGGCACATCAATGACAAGGTCCGCAACCTCCAGGATTCCAGATTCCGCAGAATCGGTGCGACGCAGGCGCGCACGGATGCGAGCGATGAGTTCCTTGGGCTTGAATGGCTTGGTGATGTAATCATCTGCGCCGGATTCAAGGCCGAGTACCACATCAACCGTATCGGTCTTGGCGGTCAGCATAACGATGGGCACGGAGGATTCACGGCGGATGGCACGGCAAATATCTACGCCGTTCATGCCCGGAAGCATGAGGTCCAACAGGATGAGGTCCGGCTCGTGCTGCTCAAAGGCAGGCACGGCGTCATTGCCGTCCATGACCGGAATGGGCTTGAGTCCCTCGGACTCGAGCACTATGGTCAGCATCTCTGAGATAGCCGGATCGTCATCGACAACCAAAATCTTGGGCGCCACGTTTTATTCTCCTACAAGGTCTTTTATCGCTGAAATAATAGTATCCGCATCGGCGGTAGCGATCCAGCGTCCACCCCAGCCCGCATCCGCTAGGCGCCGGTAGGCCGCAGCAGTGCGTTCTTGCAACCCGCCATCGCGTTCGTAACGGTCGCGTTCCCGGCTGGCGTCCGCTTGGGCTCGTGCCTGCGCTCTTTCCGACGCCACCTCTACCGCCGTATCCAAATACACTTGCAGGTCCGCCTGCGGCAGGCTGAGGGTGCCAAATTCCAGATCGTGCACCCACTCCATCACCGCATCGTCTTCGAGCCGCGCCGCCGAATACGCCGCATTGGAGGCCACGTAACGATCTAGGAGCACCACAGTGTCAGATTCCTTGGCGCGCTGCAGCTGGTCCTTAACGCCATAGCGATCCAACGCGAATAGCGTCGCCATGGCATAAGCCGAATCCGTGAGGTCGCCCATCTTTCCATAGAGTGCCTTCTGCGCTAGCTGCGCGTGAATCGAATCTGCATAGCGCGGAAAGGCAATAACCTCTACGGGCCGGTCCAACGACTCCTTGAGTGCGGAGACCAACGTATTTTTACCGGCACCGTCGATTCCTTCAATGCTGATCAGCATAGGTGTGGGCTATCTTCCCTTCTGTTATTTCATCCGCGGGGCCGCTGTCTCGCGACCGCTGCCGCAGGCAGCAGGTTCGGCTTAGGACAGGGCCTCAATGAAAGGCTCGAGGTCATATTCTTCCTCGACGTTTTCGAGCACCTCGAGGGCATTTTCCGTCAAGGTCTCGCTGCCAGAGCCCACCAGTTCCCTAATATAGGGGTAGTCTTCGACAACTTCGCCCGCGCTAAAGGGCGCACCAGCCCAAATGGCAGCAATGGTGGCCGCCGCTTGAGCATTCTGTTCCTCTTCTTCGCTGAGTTCTGGTTTGCTGTGTGCGACCTCGCAGGCATCCTCGACGGCGCGAATTACCCCTTCTTCATCGAGGTTTGCCATCTCGTCCAAGAAATCGACGTTAAGGTCCGTGCTGAAAATATTTTCGTCCCAAGTACTCACTTTTTGACTCCTTCGGTGCTTTCAGCGCCATTTATACACGCTTTCTTGGCGAAAGAAAGCAGACGATGAAAAGGTTTGCATGGCCTTCTACGCCCGCGGACTGCCTTTTTGTTTACTTATCACAGAATTGCGACGCCGTCGCAATGTTTCCCAAACATGATAGTCTCGTTACCAACTTGTTACCGGGGCGCTGTATCGCCCTCCCCCCTTGGGCTGTAACGGCCCGCCTCGTAGAAAGGACAGCCACGATGAAGCCAGATTCGCGCCGCGTCTACGTGTTCATTGTGGCCGGACTGATCGCCGCGGCCGTCGTCGGAGTCGCCGTCTGGCGTATGAGCTCGCCGAGTGCCAACTATTCCAATGCCGCGGATCAGTCCGCGACCACCTCCGTCTCCCCGACCCACACCGCAGCCGAGGAGACCACCACTTCTTCCACGGACCGTTCACCTTCAAAGCAGCACTCCACGCATGCTACGAGTTCCACCGCCTCGTCCGGTGATGCCAAGCACCAGCAGCCTCACAACAACGATCCGTTTCTCGCCCCTAATGCGGTCATGCGCCCACAGGCAGCAACCCAGCCCACCAAGGTATACCGCCCGGAGAATATCTCCCCGCAGGGCACCTCCCCGCAAGGCAATAACACCACCCAAGGTGGTCAAGGTACCGGCCAGGGCAATCAGCGTCTGACACCCGATTACCCGAGTAACCAGAACGGCTCGCAGTCTACGGGCGCCCCGCAGAACAACCAGGGCGGCACCACCCCGCCGACCACCACTGCCCCGTCTACCCCACAGCCCTCACCTGAGGCGCCTGGCGTGCAAGATAACTCGGGCAAGGATTCCGACACCTCAGTCCAAGAACCAGCCGGCACGGAGCAACACGAGGCCGAGAAGGCGGAGCAAGAACAGCTCTCCGGCCATGTCGCTGCAGAGCGACCTTCCGCCGATCAGAACCAAGAGCCAACCGACCTGGTGCCAACCAAGCAGGCACCTGCCACAGCCCAGCAGGCTCCGAACGAAGCGACGCCTTCGCGCTAATTCGGAGCCGGTTCTCGCCGTAGACGAACAAAGCAAGCACGTTTCCTCGATTCTAAAGGCAGAAAATCGAGGAAACGTGCTTGCTTTGTATGCGCAGGAATGCGGTCATTACGACGCAGCCACAATGTGCACTTGAAAATTGAAGGAACCGGCCGAAATGCGGCCGTAACGAAGACTGAAAAGCACGCTTCGCTTGAAACCAAAGGGCGGCGGCGAAGCGTGCTCGCGTGGGCTAAACGCGGACTAGGCGCGGGCGACGAAGAGATCCGCGGCGTCGGATTCCGCAGTAGCGGTAACAAGACCCTCGGAGGCTGGCAGCCAGACTGCCTGGCCTGGGGTCGCGGTGAGGGTCTTGCCCGCAGCGTCGGTAAAGGTTGCGGAACCTGCGGTACACAGGGCGATGGTCGGGCCGTCGTAATCAAGATCCACAAAAGACGAACCGGTGAGCTCCACGCGGTCTAGCAGGAATTCCTCGATGGGTACCGGGTACGACCATGCGGCAGCATCGTGGACATTGTCTTGGGCGGACTTATCTTGTTGTTGCACTCGCGGCTCGTCGGCAGCGGCGTAAGTCAAGACCTTGACCAGCTCTGGAACGTCCACGAACTTAGGCGTCAGGCCACCGCGCAACACGTTATCGGAGTTCGCCATGATCTCCACGCCGAGGCCAGAGACATAGGCGTGGAGCTGACCGGCATCTAGGTAGACGGCCTCGCCGGGTGAGAGCTCGATGTGGTTGAGCAGCAATGCGCCCAGCACACCGATATCGCCTGGGTAGCGCTGGTTGAGATCCAACACCGTGGACATAACGCGGGACTTCCAATCGGCCGGGTCCGCAGCTATCAGGCGCTCGCCGGCGGCAACAATGGCGGAAATGAGCTCCTTGCGCTTGGCAGAGGGAATGGTAATCCACGTGGTGAAAAGGACGCGCAGGTTGGCGGACTCGGTGGTTGCCGAGGGGTCGTCGTCAAGCATGGCAACGTAGTGGTCCAGCTCAGGGCACTCAAGGGCGGCAAAAAGCTCGCGGGTGCGCGCCAAGGGGCGGAAGCCGGCCATGGCATAGAAATCCGTGAGCGCGACAATGAGCTCGGGCTTGTGATTATCGTCCTTGTAATTGCGATTAGACGCGGTGAGTTCGATCCCGGCGGCGTTTTCGCGGGCAAAGCCCTCTTCTGCCTGCGCCTTTGACGGGTGCGCCTGCAAGGACAGCGGCTCCTCGGCCGCAAGCACCTTGAGGAGGAAGGGCAGGCGCTCGCCGTACTCGGCAGATACGCGGCTACCTAGCTGCCCTGCCGGATCCTCTGCAATGACCTCATTGAGCAGTCGGCCATCCACCGTGGAAGGGTCGCCGGGGTGGGCGCCGAACCACAGCTCTGCGACGGGCTTATCGGCATCGGGCTGGCCCTGCAGGTGCGGGATAAGGGTACGCGAGCCCCAGGAATAGTTGCGGGTGGCGCTGTGCAACAGCTGCATGTGTTTCTATCCTTTAGAAATCTCGTAGGCGGTCGCGGCAAAACTCCGCGTAATAAGCTGCAGTGAGCGGGCAAGGTGCCCCAAGCCCGGCTCCGAGTCGATGCTGCGCACTGCAAGCGAGTTGGGCAGGTTCGCCTCTTCCTGCCCCCAGAAAACCACCTTCAAGGGTACCAAAGCACCCTCGGCACCATCGCCATCAATGAAGGGGTCATAAAAGAGATCATTGGCCGGGGAACTATCAGAATCCCGATCGAGCGCGCGGCGCAATTCGGCTGGGTCCACATAAGCACTCGGCAGGCCGTGTACGGCCCAGATGGTCGCGGCCATGCGGGCCACGAGGGCATCGAGCTGCACGTGCTCGCGACGCTCAGAATAAGAGTACGGGTCGAGCACACAGGAATGGATGATGCGGGCGCCGTCGATAAACTCACGCAATTGGCGGCCCGGATTGGTGGTGGCATCGCGCTCGGGAGAAAGCTGTGCAAGCTCGCGGTCCACGGCCGCAGCGAGGTCCTCGAGGGTTTCCGTCACCGCGATCGGGCCCTGATAGAGCAGGCAGCACAGTGCATGCAGGGCGGCAATGCTGCGCGCGGGCGAGTTCCCCTCGGCCGTCGGTAAGCAAGGGGCGACGAGCGTATCCTCCGGGCAGTCCTCCACCAGTGGGCCCTTGGCCGGCCCGATGAGCACGGTGGTGGCCCCGCGCTGGCTGGCAGTAATGAGGGCGCGCGACGCCCAGTCGCACTCGTCGGGCTCGCCGACGACCACCACCACGTCCAGCGCCCCCACGTAACGCGGGAGCGATTCGGTCACCACAATCGGGATTCGCAGCGGCTCGGCTAGGCCGACGCCTAGGTGGGCGGCTTGGCGGGCAATCGCATCGGTGGGGATAATGACCAGCGAACGGGGATTGAGACCACTGAGCGCCTCACCCCAGCGCTCCACTTCTCCGGCCACAAGGCGGATTTGGGCGCCTTCGTGCGCCACATCAAAAAAGCGCACGGTTTCGGCATCATAATTACCGGTATCCATGTGGCCCAAGCATAGTCGGGCGCCCACTAAGATGAAGTCCTATGACTTCCGCACAGATCCATCCCGTTACCCTGATTGGCGGCGGCCCCGGCGCGTGGGACCTCATTACCGTGCGCGGCATGCGCGCCCTGCAGGAAGCAGAGGTTATTCTTGCCGATCACCTGGGACCTACGGCGCAGCTCGATAAGCTGTGTGATATTTCTTCCAAAGAGCTTATTGACGTCTCTAAGCTCCCCTATAAGAAGTCAATCTCGCAGGAAAAGATCAACGAGCTGCTTATCGAGCACGCCCGTGCTGGCCGCAAGGTGGCCCGCCTTAAGGGGGGCGATCCCTTCGTCTTTGGGCGCGGTTTTGAAGAAGTGCAAGCGCTAGCGGAAGCGTCTATTCCCGCCACGGTCATTCCGGGCGTGACCTCCGCCATTTCCGTTCCCGCGGCCGTGGGCATCCCGGTAACTCAGCGCGGCATCGTCCACGGATTCACGGTGGTATCCGGCCACCTGCCGCCCGGCCATGAGAAGTCCTTGGTGGACTGGGCAGCGCTCGCCCGCTCTGGCGCCACGCTCGCGGTCATCATGGGTGTGAAAAATGCCCCTGCGATTGCCAGTGCGCTAATCGACGCCTCCCTCTCCCCCTCTACTCCCTGCGCCGTCATCCAAGAAGGCACGCTTTCTACCGAGCGCGCCTACCGTTGCACCTTGGGCACTCTGGCGCAAACGATGGCCGAGCACGAGATCTCCGCGCCGGCGGTCTACGTCATCGGCGAGGTGGCCGGGCTCTAGCGGCCAGTAGGAAGCGGGTTTTCGGCGCCCGCAAGCCAACTTTTGGCCGTGTTCTCCCTCGGCGGGGCCACCATTCGACCTTTATTGTGGCCAAAGGTCGCGGTGAAAGCACTACGTCCGGTCCGCGGCGGGGCTTTCAGGCGCCTTGTCCTGCACGATGGCGACGCCGGACCGGCGCGAACCGTGGACGCGGTGGGCGGCGACGCGCTCCGGATAATCAGGCGCATGGAAATCAGCATGAGCGGCTTCCTCGGCGTTTTCGGCTTCCAATTCCGCCGCACGTGCACGCCTGGTGCGCAGCGCGCCACGGATGGTGGCGGCCACACCAGCCGCGACCACGACGGCGACGAACGCCGGGGTGATTGCTGAAGGCACTGCCCAGCCGAAGTACGTCTCGGCGCCACCAATGACCTTGCTGATATTGAGGCTCACGATGGCCGTGCCGACGAGTCCGCCGAGCAAGACGGGGTTGATGCGGGAGATAAGCCACGCGGCGATGGGCGCGGTGATGGCGCCACCGATGAGCAGGGCGATGACTGCGGCTAAGTTGGCGACGATATCGTGCCAGAGCCCGACGATAAAGCCTGCGGTAGCGCCAAAGGTCACTAGAAACTCAGCGGCATTGACCGTACCCACAATGCGGCGCGGCTGCTCGCGGCCGATGGCCATGAGCGTTGAAGTCGACACTGGACCCCAGCCGCCGCCACCGGTGGAATCGACGAATCCGCCCACAAGGCCAAGGCCGGCGAGAAACGGCGTGGAGTGGGTGCGCTTATAGGCGGAGCCACGGCGGCGCGGTTGGGAGAAACGCCAAATGAGGTTGGCGCCGATGCCGACCAAGATGAGTGCGGTCACCGGCGCGGCCGCCGCGGTGGAGATATTCGACAGCAACGTAGCGCCCAAAAAGGCTGCGATCCCGCCCGGCACGCCCAGTCGGACCACGGTTTTCCAATCCACGTTGCCGAAACGCGCGTGGCTCAATCCGGAGATGGCCGTGGTGCCTAGCTCGGCGGTATGGACGACGGCCGACGCCTGCGCGGGACCAAGGCCCGCCAACAACAACATGGTGGTCGACGTGACGCCGAAGCCCATACCGATGCCACCGTCCACGAGGTTTGCGGCCGCACCGGCGAGCGCGATCAGGATGAGAGTTAACATGGCGCGAACACCTCCTGTGCGACACCGCGGGCGTGGTGAAAGCGATCTGCGACGAGGCCTGCGAGGTCGGTGCCTAGCGGACGGTCGACGGTCGCGGGTACGCCCGCCAACCGGTCCAAGAGCAGGCCTTCGGTCACGAAGAGCGGGATCACGCGTACACAGGCGGGGTCTTTATGCTCGCGGCACAGGGACTCAATCCCTTCGCGGCCACCGCGGGTGGCAAACTCCACCGAGATGGGCACGCCGGTGAGCGTGAAGGTGCGGTGGGCGAGCTCACGGATGGCATCATTCGCCGTGGAATCGGAGGAACCAACGGAATAGATGACCACATGGGCATCGCCAGGCCGGGTACGGGAGGCGAGCACGCGGGCGAGGTCCTCGCCGGTGCCGAGCCCAGGGGCGAGGTGGAGGGAAAGGTGGGAGGTTTTGGAGGCGTCGGCAAGCGCGCGCGGGACGTCCACGCGCTGGTGGTAGCCCTGGGTAAAAAGCAGCGGAACTACCACGGCCTCGGTCTCCCCTAGCTGGGCGAGCTCGAGCGCGGCCGTGGTGAGGTCAGGCTCGTTGAATTCCAGGTGCGCCGCGCGGGCTGGGCGCAGACCCGCGGCCTGGGTCAGGCGCTCAATGCCGGCCGCGGCGCCTGGGTGCCGCGAACCGTGGGACAGGGTAATAAGTGCGGGCATGGAGACATCCTTAAGCCTTCGGCGCCGTGGAGTGTCCGCGGCGGGCAAGCGAGCGCTTTAGGGCCTCATTGGATGACACGGCCGGTGCGGGGGCTACCGGGGCATCGTCTTGGCCGTGAAAGCGCACGGAGAAAATCCGCAGGCACTCCTGGCACTTCCAGGCAAAGTCATCTTCCTCATCCGGGAAGAGGTCGGTGCCGGCGCAATAAGGGCAGAAGCTGGGATGGTTGCGGTTGGGGTTGGGCTGGCGGCGAAAATTCACTGCAGGTCCTCCTCCTTGGCACGCAAGACCCAGTGGCGGAATTGCTCGCCTTCCTCGCGCTGTTCTTTGTATTTATTGACCAAGCGAATGACGTACTCGGGCACCTCATCGGCGACGACCTTGTGGCCGCGCAGCTTGCGGCCCCAATCCGGGGACAGGCCAAGGGCGCCGCCCAGGTGGACCTGGAAGCCCTCGACACGGTTGCCTTCGGAATCGGTAACAATCTGGCCCTTCAAGCCGATGTCCGATACCTGCGAACGCGCACAGGCGTTGGGGCAACCGTTGAGCGCGATGGAAATCGGCACGTCCAAATCGCCCAAGGTGTCTTCCAGGATGTCGACCAACTCGATGGCGCGGGCCTTCGTGGTCACGTGCGCGAGCTTGCAGAACTCTAGGCCGGTGCAGGAAATGACGCCGCGGCGGAATTCGGAGGGCTGGGAGTACAGGCCGGTTTCATCGAGCGCGCGGGAGAGCGCCGGAATGTCTTCTTCCGCCACATCGAGGAAGAGCAATTCCTTCATCGGGGTGGTGCGGATGCGGCTGATGCCGAACTTTTCGGCCACGTCCGCAATGGCGATGAGCTGCTCGCCGGTGGCGTGGCCTACGGTGGGTTTTACGCCGACGTAGAACTTGCCGTCTTTCTGGCGGTGCACGCCAAGGTGATCGCGAGAGCCAGGCTCGACCTCCAGTGGGACGCCATCCAACAGCGGCTTGTCCAGGTATTCCTCCTCTAGCACTTGGCGGAACTTTTCGATGCCCCACTTGGCTACCAAGAACTTCAGGCGGGCACGGTTGCGATTGCGACGGAAGCCGTAGTCACGGAAGATGCCGACTACACCGGCCCAGACCTCTGGCACGCGCTCTAAGGGAACCCAAGCGCCGAGGGACTGCGAGAGCATCGGGTTGGTGGACAGGCCGCCGCCAACGAAGCAATCGAATCCCGGACCGTACTCTGGGTGGTTCACGCCCACGAAGGCAACGTCTTGAATCTCGTGGGTAACGTCTTGGCGAGCGTTGCCGGAAATAGCGGTTTTGAATTTGCGCGGCAGGTTATGGAATTCCTCGCGCGGCAGGTAGTTATTCTTGATTTCTTCGATGGCTGGGGTGGCATCGATAATCTCGTCCTCGGCCACGCCGGCAACCGGAGAGCCCAAAATGACGCGCGGCACGTCGCCGCAGCCCATGAGCGTGCTCAAACCTACCGACTCGAGCTTGTCCCAAATGGTGGGCACATCCTCGATTTGAATCCAGTGCAGCTGGATATTCTGGCGGTCGGTAAAGTCCGCCGTGGAGCGGGCATAATCGCGCGAGATCTCACCGACGGCGCGCAGCTTGGCAGGATCGGCACGGCCGCCGTCGAAGCGCACGCGCATCATGAAATACTCGTCTTGCAGTTCCGCGTTAGACAGCTTGGAGGTCATCTCGCCGCCCAAGTTCTGGTTGCGCTGAGTATAAAGGCCCAACCACTTGAAGCGAGGGGCTAAGTCATCAGCTGGGATAGAGGAAAATCCCTGCTTGGAATAGATATCGATGACGCGCTGCTTGGCAGAAAGCCCACCGTCTTCCTGCTTAATTACCTCATCATTATTGAGGGGCTCGGTGCCGTCAATCTTCCATTGGCCTTCGGGCTTCTTGGCGCGGGGCGTGCGCTTGGTACTAGTCGCGGTGGTCATGGTGTAGATCTCAACCTGCCTTTCCAAAGTATTGAAAGACAACCTACCCGTCTAAATTGGGCAGACAAAGCGGTCTTTTTTATTTTCGAGTAAAAAATCGCCCTGAACTGGACAAAAAGGAGACCATTTTTAGAATCTAATTCAACCCCTTGCCGCAACCTAGACTAAACGGTTCAATTGCCAGAAAGATAAGCCACAAAAATGAACCTAGCGGTCTAGACCCCCGCGATTAAGAGAAAGGCATCCACGCAATATGAATCAGCCCTTGAAGGTAGCCGTCATCGGCGCAGGCCCGGCAGGCATTTACGCCTCCGATATCCTGGTGAAAAAGACCGGCGGCGAGGTACAGATTGACCTCATCGAGCAGATGCCCGCGCCCTTCGGTCTCATCCGCTACGGCGTAGCGCCGGACCATCCGCGAATTAAGGGCATTATCAAGTCCCTGCACCGCGTGCTCGACACCGAGCAAATTCGACTGTTGACCAACGTGCACATCGGCCGTGACATCACCGTCGACGAGCTACAGCAACACTACGATGCCGTGGTCTTTGCCACCGGCGCCGTGGGCGACCGTCACCGCGATATCCCTGGCGCGGACTTGGACGGCGTGCATGGCGCCGGCGAGTTCGTGGGCTTCTACGATGGCAACCCGCGCTTCGAGCGAGACTGGGATCTCTCCGCCAAGGAGGTGGCAGTCATTGGCGTGGGCAATGTGGGCTTGGACGTCTCCCGCATCTTGGCCAAGACCGGCGATGAGCTCAAGGTCACCGAGATCCCCGATAATGTCTACGAGTCCCTGGCCAAGAACCAGGCCGAGACCGTGCGCGTCTTCGGGCGCCGCGGCCCGGCGCAGGCCAAATTCACCCCGCAGGAACTCAAGGAGCTGGACCATTCCGAGTCCATTAACGTTGTGGTATCCCCCGAGGACATTGACTATGACGAAGCCTCGCTGGCCGCGCGTCAGGAAAGCAAGTCCACCGACTTGGTATGCCAAGTCCTTGAGCAATACGCCATCCGCGATCCCAAAAAGGCGCCGCACACCCTGCAGATCCACCTCTTTGAGCAGCCGGTAGAGATCTTGGGCGAGGACGGCAAGGTCAGCGGCATCAAGACCGAGCGCACCGCGCTCAACGGCGATGGCAGAGTGCACGGCACCGGCAAATTCACCGAATGGCCGGTGCAGGCGGTCTACTTCGCCACCGGCTACCGCTCCGATGCGGTCGATGGCGTGCCCTTTAACCAAGAGAAGAACGTCATCAATAATGACGGTGGCCATGTCGTTGATGAGTCCGGCGCGGTAGTGCCGGGCCTCTACACCACTGGGTGGATTAAGCGCGGCCCGGTGGGTTTGATTGGCAATACCAAGTCCGATGCCACGGAAACGATTGGCATGCTGCTTGCCGACGCCGCCTCTGGCACCCTCCCCTCCCCCTCCAGCGCCGCGGATATCACCGAAGTCTTTGCCGAGCGCGGTATCGATTATCTGACGTGGCAGGATTGGCAGCGCTTGGACGCGGCCGAGCGCGCCCTAGGCGAGCGCGAGGGCCGCGAGCGTAAGAAGTTTGTGGAGTGGGAGGACATGGTCTCCCACTCGCGCGCCGAAGTTTAGCGGCGAATGATGGCAAGGACCTCGTCGACGATGGACTGCACCTCGTCGGCGGTCTTTGCCTCTACATTGAGACGCAGCAGCGGCTCCGTATTGGACGCGCGCACGTTGAACCATGCCTCGGTTCCCTTGAGCTCGACGGTCACTCCATCGAGCTCATCGACGGACTCAATCTTATCCGCCAGCTCATCCAGTACTGCCTGGGTAGCGGCCTTCTGGTCCTCCACGGTGGAGTTGATCTCGCCGGAGGCCTCGTAGCGGGAGTATTCCGCCATGAGCTCGCTCAGCGGCTTATCGGACTGGCCCAGAGCGGCCAGTACGTGCATCGCAGCAAGCATGCCGGAATCGGCGTTCCAGAACTCCTGGAAGTAGTAGTGCGCGGAGTGCTCGCCACCGAAGGCGGCCTGGTGCTCGGCCATCTGCGCCTTGATGAAGGAGTGGCCCACGCGGGTGCGCACCGGGGTGCCGCCCTTTTCCTTAATGAGCTCCGGCACGGTCTTGGAGGTAATCAGGTTGTGGATAATGGTAGCGCCGGGGAACTTCTCTAGGTAGCGCTCCGCCACCAGTGCACAGATGGCAGACGGAGAAACCGGCTGGCCCTTTTCATCCACCACGAAGCAGCGGTCCGCATCACCGTCGAAGGCCAAGCCAATATCGGCCTTCTGATCCACGGTGAACTTCTGCAGGTCTACGAGGTTCTTTGGATCCAACGGGTTCGCCTCGTGGTTCGGGAAAGTGCCATCGAGCTCGAAGTACAAATCGCGGACGTCGAAAGGCAAGCCCTTGAAGACGGCCGGCACGGTGTGGCCACCCATACCGTTGGCGGCATCGACAGCTACGACAAGCGGCTTGGACTCCTCCAGCGGCACCAGCTTGCGCAGGAAGTCGGCATAACCGGCAAGAATCTCCTGCTCGGCAATTGCGCCCTCGGTGCCGGTGAACTCCGGGGTGCCGTCGATAAGCATCTGCTTAATCTGCTCCAAGCCGGTCACCTGACCCACCGGTACCGCACCGGCGCGGCAGAGCTTAATGCCGTTGTACTTGGCCGGGTTATGAGAGGCGGTAAACATAGCACCCGCACACTTCAAGGAACCGGCGGCGTAGTAGAGCTCGTCGGTAGAGGTTAGTCCCAGCAAGGTCACATTGAGGCCCTGGGAGGTCACACCCTCAGCAAAAGCGCGCGCCAGAGACGGCGAGGACGGGCGCATATCGTGTCCGACTGCTACGGTATTTTCGCCTTCTTCCCGCAGGATGGCGGCAAACGCGGCGCCCGTATCGCGCACGAAGTTCTCATCGATATCTTCGCCCACCACGCCACGGACGTCATAGGCCTTAATTACTGCATCAAGATGCTCACGAGTTCGCATAACCTGCAATAGTACTCCCGCCCGCTGAGAAACTACCGCACCACGGGGTTCGTGTCAGTCCTGTTCTGGTTCCGCGGGCGTCGTTTCATCGGGCACGACCGAAAGGTGCGCGCGGCGCGCCTTTTTGGCATAAGCCACGCGGCGGGTACGAAAGACCGGGTGATTCGAATTGGCAGGGTCCGCTCCATCAAAGGTCGCGGAATAGTCAATAGGGTCTGCACCGGAGCCGGCGCTGCGGTCATCCACCAAGCCGGTGGTCACGCGGCCGTCTTCCTTGACCGCCTCTGCCAAGGCCATCAGATCATCTTCCTCATCCAGCTCAATGCGGTCCACACGCACCAGCTCCCAACCCACCGGGGCGGAGATGCGGTCGCGGTGGGTGGCGCATAGGTCCCAGCTGTGTGGGTTTTCCTCTTCCGCCAGCGGCCCAACGACGGCCGTCTGGTCCGCGTAAGCGTAGGTCAATGTCGCCACGGCGGGGCGGCCGCAGCCTGGGCGGGAGCAATGGCGAGAAATAGTCACAGCGCATAAGTCTAAACCCTTAGTTGAGATTTAGATAGTCTTCGCCCCGGCGTGGCTCCGCTAAATCCAGCCCGCCAGCGCCTTAGAATCAGGGTCATGACCGCCGCTCGCCCGCATATCCGCCCCGCCCGCGACCGCCACGGCCACGGCATGCGCGGACCTCTCCTCCCCCAGCAGACCCCGCGCTACCGCAGCGCGCGCGAGCACTTCGACATGGCCGTATTGGAGGCCTATGCCCCCATCCAAAACGCCTTCGCGCCACAATTGCGGGGCCTCGACTTGGCTGTAGACACCATCCCGCGCATGCGACTTTCGCCCGATATGACCGTGCTACCGGATGAGATCATCGCCGATGGTCCAGTTCCCCTCGGCCGCGTGGTTCCCGCCGGCGTAGATTCCGAGGGCCAGCCCACCCGCGCACGCTTGGTCATTTTCCGCATGCCCATCGAGCAACGTGCTTCTACCCCGTCCGAGCGCTCCGAGCTCCTGGGCACCGTTATTACCGCGCTGGTGGCCAACTACCTCAACTTGGACCCCGAAGAAGTGGACCCGCGCTATAGCTGGTAGCCCCCGGGAAATTTCGCGGCGCAGCAGAAAAGCCCCTGGCCACACGTTACGTGCTAGCCGGGGGCCTTACTGGACACCTTAATTATCCAATCTCACGTTTGAGGCGGCGGCGCTCACGGTCCGATAGCCCGCCCCAAATACCGAAGCGCTCATCGTGCTCCAGCGCGTACTCCAAGCATTCATCGCGCACCGCGCAGGCCTGGCAGATGCGCTTGGCCTCACGGGTAGAGCCTCCCTTTTCAGGGAAGAACGCTTCAGGGTCGGTCTGCGCACACAGCGCCTGGTCCTGCCACTCCTGCTCGACGGCACCGAAGAGTTCATCGAGCGACATCTCTGCAGCAGCACCGCCACGGAGAATGGCGTTGTTATTAGCCATTTTGTCCACGCCTTTTCCTTTCTCCGAGGTTGGGTAATTCTCATCAGTGCGACCGACTGTACACCACATTCTCCTTGGGTAGCCCCGCCGGGATGGTGCGGAAGTAACGGCGCCGGCCGCTGTTTCTTTCACTGATGTAATTTCACACCGGATCACTAAATATCGTCAACCCGAATTGGCGGCTTCTTCGCGCTTTCCGGCAAAAACGCAGCACACGATCCCCATCCGTCACATCTGTAACAACAGATCCCCCGTGGGGGTGTAGGTAGGGGGTACTACATGTAGTGGTACCCTGTTTTTCTGTCAACAATTTTCAGGAAATCCCGGCGTGTCGCGCGCACAACCCCGCAAAGAAGGGATCCATGCGCTTCAGATCTGTGCAGAGTTCGCACCATGTCGGCTGGTGCGGACAGGCGGGCTCGGTGGCCCCATAAAAAGAGAGGCCGAACCGAGGCTCCATTGTCCTCAGTTCGGCCTATGTCAGCTGGACCTAGTGCAGTGCCCAGACCGCTGCAAAAGCGTTAAGCATCGGAGCTAAAACGCACGCCGGCATCAGGGATGGAAACGCCGGGGAAGACACGCATGCCGTCGAGAAGCTCGCAGCGTGCGCCGATGTGGGCGCCTTCACCAATGACACAGTTCTCAATGACCGCGTTGGCGCCAATGTGGGCGCCAGAGGCAATGATCGAGTTGTGGATGATGGCGCCTGGTTCAATGCGCACGCCGTCGAAGACAACGGTGCCCTCTAGGCGGGAACCCGCGCCCACCTCGGAGCCACGGCCCACGGCGGTACCGGACAGCAGCAGCACGCCACCGGCGATACCGGCGGAGGGATCCACCAGGGACTCGCCGGTCTTACCCTCAATCAGCGGGGACGGCGCGATGCCGCGCACCAGGTCAGAGGAACCACGGGTGAAGTCATCCGGGCGACCCATGTCGCGCCAGTAGGAGTTGTCTACGTGACCGACAACCAAGCGGCCTTCAGCCAAGAGCCCTGGGAAGGTTTCGCGTTCCACGGAAACAACGCGGTTGGCCGGAATGGACTCGATGACGGAACGCTTGAATACATAGCAACCGGCGTTGATCTGGTTGGTTGGCGGATCCTCGGTCTTTTCTAGAAACGCGGTGACTCGGCCGTTAGAGTCGGTCGGCACGCAACCAAACGCACGCGGGTCAGCCACGTTGAGCAGGTGCATGGTGACATCGGCGTCCTTGTCATGGTGCGTAGTGAGGATCCCTTCCAGATCCATGCCGGAGAGCACGTCGCCATTGAAGACCATGACCGTGTCATTGCGCAGTTTGTCGTAGACGTTGCGGATGCCGCCGCCGGTGCCGAGCGCGGTCTCTTCCACCACGTACTCGATCTCCAAGCCCAGATCGGAGCCATCACCGAAGTACTCCTCAAAGACCTCGGCCTTATAGGAGGTAGACATGACGACGTGCTCAATGCCGGCGGCCTTGATGCGGGCAAGCAGGTGCTGCAGGAACGGGTAGTTTGCTGTCGGCAGCATCGGCTTCGGCGTACCGATGGTTAGTGGGCGCAGGCGGGTGCCGCGGCCGCCGACGAGAATCACTGCATCCGTGCTGGCACCGTGGGTGGTGGCTGCTTCAGTCATAGTCTTCCTTATGTATGCGGACAGTTTTATTCTGTGATTTTCTGAGGGACAGTGTAGAGCGTATGGCGCGCAATCCAGGTCAACGGCACGCGCACCGGACCTTAAGAACGCGCCGAAGCCGAGGCGATAAGCCCGCGGACTCGCAGTCCCAGCCACAACGCGCCGCGCAGTGGGGCCTGCCACCATGCGGGGTGGCGGTCAGCCTGAAAGCGATAGGCGGAGTTGTGGTGGGCGCGCAGCATCGCGCCGGCGTGCGCTTGGGTGGAATGCCCCTTAGCGTGGCTGATGACGGCCTCCGGGCAGAAGATGTTCTGGTAGCCGGCGCGCGTGAAGCGATCTCCTAGATCCACGTCTTCGAGGTACATGAAATAGCGCTCATCAAACCCGCCGATGGCGTCGAAGGCCGACCAGCGCACAAGAAGGCAGGAACCGGATAACCATCCGGCCGGGCGCTGGGCGGTCATATCAGCTTCATCGCGGTAGGCGCGCGACCATGGATTGGACGGCCAGATCGAAGAAAAGAGTGCGTGCCCAATGCCGGTAGCCACGGTGGGCACGGCGCGGGCCGAGGGATAATTGCTGCCATCCGGTTCCACGATGCGCGGGCCCACGGCCGCAGCATCCGGCCACTGGCGAGCGCACTCGATGAGCCGGTCAATAGATCCCGGGGTAAAGGTGACATCGGGATTAGAGATAAGGAAAAATTCCTCATCCACGCCACCGCGCTCGCGGGCGAAGCGGGCACCCGCATTCATGCCAGCACCGTAGCCGATATTTCCGCCGGTATTGAGAAAGTCCACCTCAGCGTGCTCGCGGGCAGCGGCCTCGGGCACGCCGTCGGTGGAGCCATTATCCGCAAGCACGACCTTCGTGCCGCGAGCGCAGGCGCCCGGCAGGGAGTCCAAAAAACTACCGAGGTATTCACCGGGACTATAGGTCACGGTGATCACGGCCAGCGGGGATTGATTTGGTGTAGTCACAATGGCCCCGAGCTTAGTCACTGGCGCTCCTCGCACGGGGCAGGGACACTACCCGAACACGCGAAATCGGACACGGATCACTAATTTTTGCCCGTTCTGCCCTAAACTGTCTCCAGATCCCCACCAATCTAGAAAGCCTCCACTTGTGACTTCTGAGAACACTCGCCGGGCGCGCACCATCCAGCCGGCGCCCTCTGCCGCTAGTGCGGTAAAGCAAAAAGGTTCCACGGCCATCAAGGCGATCGTGGCACTCCTGTCTGCCTTGATCCTGGTGGTCTCTGGCGTGGGTTATGCCACCGTGGGCCGGCTGGATAATGGCATGTCTTCGGCCACGGACTTGTCCCTGGACGGCCAGGGCTTGTCGGGTAACTCGCTCGATGGCGCAGTGGATATCTTGCTGGTGGGCAAGGATTCGCGTACCGACGCCAAAGGCGATCCCCTCTCTGAGAAGGAATTGGCGGACCTGCACGCCGGCGTGGCCGATGGTGAGGAAAATACCGACACCATGATGCTCATCCGCGTTCCGGAGGACGGTTCCCGCGCTACCGCCGTATCCATTCCGCGCGATACCTATGTCAAGGATCCGGACTACGGCAATATGAAGATGAATGCTGTCTTCGCCTCCCATAAGAACGCCAAGGTGGAAGAGCTCGAGCAGGAAAATGCCGAGGCGGAGGCTAAGGGTAAAAAGAAGCCGCACTCGGATAAGGACATCGAAAAGCAGGGCGTCGAAGCCGGCCGCGAAGGATTGCTGGCCATGGTACGCACCTTGACTGGTGTGTCCATCGATCATTACGCGGAGGTGGGCCTGTTGGGCTTTACCCTGCTGACTGACGCCGTCGATGGCGTAGATGTCTGCCTCAACGATGATGTTGATGATGACATGTCTGGCGCTAAGTTCAGCAAGGGCAAGCAGACCCTCGACGGCGCCAAGGCCCTAGCTTTCGTGCGCCAGCGCTATAACCTCCCGCGCGGCGACCTCGACCGCATCGTGCGCCAGCAGGCCTTCATGGCTTCCCTAGTCAATAAGATCCTGGACAATGACACCCTGGCCAATCCTTCCAAGCTGTCCAAGATTGCCAAGGCAGTAGAGCGCTCCGTGGTCATCGATGATGGCTGGGACATCATGGGCTTTGTCACCCAGCTGGCAGGGCTGGCTGGCGGCAATGTCACCTTCACCACTATCCCGGTAACCTCCATCGACGGCCAGGGCGATTATGGCGAATCCATCGTCACCATCGATGCCGCCGAGGTCCACCGCTTCATGGATGACCTGGCCAAGACCCACGATGAAGCCACCGATGAGTCCAAGGCCGAAGATAAGGACAAGCAAGAAAAGGCAGACAAGGACAAGGACGTCGATCCGAATATCAATATTCACGTCCTCAACGCCGGCAATATTGATGGCTTGGCATCAGGCATCGGCTCTTGGCTGGAAGGCAAGGGCTACACGGTGGAGCGCTCCGCGAACGCGCAGCCGGGCATCTACAGCGAGTCACAGGTCGTCGCCGCCGATCCGACAAGCGAGGATGCTAAGGCCTTGGCCAAGAAGCTGGGTGGGTTGCCGGTGGCAGAGAATCCGCAACTCGACGATGACACCCTCATCGTGGTTGCTACCGATGATTACCAGGGACCTTCCGATAAGGAAGCTAGCGACCAGGAGCCGGAGGCAGATAAGTCCAGCCAGCCGGTAGGCACCCCGGGCAATGACTTCGGCACCGCCAAGGTTTCCCCGGAAATTGACGCTGGTGGCGACGGCCCGCGCTGCGTGAACTAGCACTTCTCCCCTACGATGGGCGGGTATGGAACTACTCGCCCATCTTTTGCGTGCCGACGCCGCCTCCCCGCGGCTTACCGTATACAACGAGGCGACCGGCGCGCGCATGGATTTTTCCGCGCAAACGCTCGACAATTGGGTGGCCAAGATCGCCAATATGTTGGAAGAAGAGCTCGATCTAGAGGCGGATTCCACCATCGCTATCGATCTTCCTTCCTCGTGGCAGGCGGCCGTTGTAGCCTTGGGTGCCCTTGCGTCTGGCCCTTCCTATACCTTTGGCGAATCTGCCCCGCTTGCCGACGTCGTCTTTACCTCCCCCTCCCGCTACGCGGCCGCCCACGAGCGCCAGCCCCAGGCCGACATCGTGCTCATTAGCGAGGACCCCTTTGGCCGCGGCGTCGTCGAGTCCGGCGGGGAGCTGCCCACCGGCGCCATCGATTTTGGACCCACCGTGCGCTTCTACGGCGATCAGTACTTCGGCGAAACCCAACCACTGCCCCAGCTTGTCGATGCCCCCGCATCTGCCGAGCGCTTGCTTTCTACCGGCTGGTCCAATAATGAGTCTTTCTCCCGTGCCGTGCTCGAGCCCCTAGCCGCTGGCGGTTCCGCGGTCATCGTTGCCGGCATGTGCCCGACCGAACGCTTGGAGGAAATCGCCGCCAATGAAAAGGCCACCGCCCGCCTCTAATAGTTTCAGAATGCAGACTGGGCCCAGATACACTTAGCCCTCGTTATGTTTCTGGGAATCTCTGTAGACGCATGGTCCTCTATCTTCATCGGCGTCCTCATCCTCGCTGGCACCATTACTCAAGGCACCATCGGTTTTGGCTTAGGCACCATTGCCACGCCCATAATCGCGCTCATTCGTCCTGAGCTCGTGCCCACGCTCATTCTGCTGCTCGCGCTGTGCATTTCCAGTTATACGCTCGCGCGCACCTACCGCGAGACGTCCTGGCGCGTTGTGGGCATTTCCTCCCTCGCCCGCATTCCCGGTTCCCTAGTGGGCGCTTGGGCAATTGCCAGCCTCTCTCCTGATGGGCTGTCCATCTTTATCGGTTGTACCGTACTCCTTGCTATGACGCTATCCGGCTTGGGATGGAGCCCTCGCCCCACCACCGCCAATACGCTCGTCGCTGGCGTAGCCTCCGGCATCCTGGGCACCTCGACCTCGATCGGCGGCCCGCCCATGGCGCTGATCATGAAGCGCTTTGACCCCAACCGCACACGCGGCACCTTAGCGGGCACCTTTGTCGTCGGAACCTTAATTTCTCTTATTATTCTGGCGTTCAATGGGCAGATCACCAGCACTCAGATGGCCGCTGCGGCAGCCTATTTTCCCCTAGTCGTCGTTGGGCTCATTGCCGCCAGCTACCTCAACCGTTTTATAGATAGGCACCTCCTCAACTGCATCGTCATCATCGTGGCCATCTCCGCGGCGCTCGTGCTGATTGTCGAATCGGCCCTATCCTAGCCCCGCACCCCACCCCTCAACGGAAGACCCCGGCAGATTCCAGTTGCGAAACACGCTAACCTCTGTCATGTAAACACCCACAACTTATGGCACGTAACATTCACGGCCAGGTATTTTATAACCCCTTACCACCCGTCTAAATGCAGCGTACGGCGCATATTGTGACATGTCCACAACTTTTTAACAGGCCCCCGAACCGCCTTCAGCGACTATCTAAACACCCCTATATGGGGGCTACTGAATTCACACCGGAACATCATTGTATAGACAACTATCCATCAATATTTCTTCACGCACTACCAGCCACTTAGCGGGAACAAACCCCAATAAACAGCTTGGTCTATATAAAGAACACCCACCCTCCATATCTGCAAATATATAGACATCTAAGAGGTGATTTAATCCTGAGCCTGTTTTAGCGTTTTCTCAGCGCAACATTGAGAGTTGCTGGATTTCATTCATAAGTTCATTCATTTTCTACCTGCCTAGGAGAAGTTCTATATGTCGATTCGTCGTCGCATGACCGGCCTGACCGCCGGCCTCATCGTCGCCGGCACCGCATTCGCGGCACCGCTGGCTGGCGCAGCTACCCAGACCGAGTCATACCCGGAGACCCCAGCTCTAAACCCGGATCTGCCAATCATCCACACCACCCACGGTTCCGACCACATGAAGGCGAATATCCTCAACCCTCGCCCGGTATGTAACCCGTGGGAGGACCACCGCACCGTGGTCTACAAGGTCTCCGATCGCTTCCTGCCGGCCGGCACCATCTCCACCACCAACCAGACTAAGAAGGACATCCCGCTGCAGCAGGATCTGTCCAAGTCTCAGTCCATCTCCGTTTCCGTCAACGGTGACCGCACTGAGACCACATCCATGAACTTGGGCGGCAAGGGCTCCGGCAAGGGTGCAGAGGGCTCCGCAGGCATCTCTCACGAAATCGCCACCAAGATTGGCGCTAGCGCTTCCTACTCCCTGTCCTGGGATGCTGGCCAGTCCATCGGACCTTACGACGTTCCGCCAAACCACACCGGCGAGGCTACCTACGGCTTCCGCGTGCTGAACATGACTGGTACCCAGCAGTACTGCAAGCCAAACGGCACCTGGTCCACCCCGACTGCTTGGAACGCAATGCAGCCGGTAAAGAACGAGGTTCGCGTCAAGCTGTACGACAAGCTGTCTGACTCCTACGCTCCCAACAAGGACGCTCAGAACACCACCGACGTCAATGACCCGAAGGTCGTTGAAGAGGACAAGAACCTCGAGGCTGACGCAGAGGTAGTCAAGGAGTCCGAGGGTAACGCCAAGGAAGCAACCGAGAAGGTATCTGAAGCAGAGGGCAAGAACGAAGAGGCTGCTGACAAGAAGAAGCAGGAAGAGGTTGACGCCAAGGAGGACAAGAAGGACTCCAAGCACAAACTCGACCTCGAGCCTTACCTGACCGTTTCCGGCGCTAAGCACGCTGGCTTCGCAGGCACCGTTGCTCTGCGCGCTAAGAACGTTGGCTCCGAGCGTTACTACGGCGAATTCCCAGCTACCCAGTTCCGCGTGGACGTGAAGACCGCTAAGGGGCCGAAGGGCGTTGACCGCCTCATCACCCCGCGTTCCTCCAACGGCGCTCACATCCGTGACCTGGGCTTCAACGAGAAGACCTCCACCCGCTCCTTCGAGGTAACCCTGGCTAACCCGATTAACGCTGGCGAAGAGGCCCGCATCGCCAACCTGGACTTCGGCGATGGCAAGACCAAGGAAGGCCGCCTCATCAACAACATCGAGGTAACCCAGACTTCCCGCATCAAGGGTGATGACTCCAAGCACAACGACCAGAACGTTGACTCCCGCGAGCACACCCTGAATGACTTTGGCAAGAAGAACGAGGGCCTGTTCTAAGAACACCCTACTTCTAGCCTAGGAACATAGTTTCCTAGCCAGTCTCATCCAGAAGGCCGCTGCACCATCAAACGGTGCGGCGGCCTTCTTTCTTACCCTCGCCTACCCATACGCGTCACCACTCCGCTTCAGATGTTCCCACCGAGGTCTTGGACGAGCACCCAGAGATTGAAGAGCTCTTCGCTCCCCTTTCGCAGTTGCTTAACGACGAAAAGATACAGGAACTCAATGCCCGCGTCGACGTCGATGGCGAGGACTACACCACCGCGTCTCTCGATTTCTTGCAGGAAGAAAACCTGATCGCGGACTAGCTGCGGCACCTTAACAAGATTCCCAAAGGCCGCTGCACCACCCACGGTGCGGCGGCCTTTAACATTTATTTAACTTAGATCACAAATTTGCTTTCGTTCGCTAACACCTTCAGATAGATTGTTTATGTTAGCTCATTCACAAGTACTGAAGGATGAATTCTATGTCTCACACGACTGCGAATGCGCCTGCTTCACCGGCGAGTTCACCCGCTACCGGCGGCGCAGACACCCCCAACAGCAGCCAGGTGACCACCAATAAGGCCGTCAATAGCCAGTGGACAATCACACTCTTCGGCACTGCCGTGGGCGCAGGTATCCTCTTCTTGCCGATTTCTGCCGGCAGCTTCGGCTTCATCCCGCTACTGGTAGCCACTCTGCTCATCTTCCCGATGACCTACTTAGCCCACCGCGCCTTCTCCTGGATCATTAGCTACTCGCCGCTGCATGGCGAGGACGTCCTCGCGGTACTCACCCACTTCTTCGGCCGCGGCAATGGCATCATCCTGGCAATCATCTACTGGTTCACCATCTTCCCGGTGGTACTTATCTACGGCGTATCAATTACGAATACGGTCGATAGCTTCATCGTCAACCAGCTGGGTGGCCCGGAAATCTCCCGCTACATCCTGGCGCCGCTGTGCGTGGGCCTCATGACACTCGCGCTGGCCTTTGGCAATGCCATCATGCTGAAGATTGCCCAGTTCGTGGTCTACCCGCTCATCGTGGCGCTCGCAGCGGTATCGCTCTACCTCATTCCGCAATGGGACCTCGGTTCCTTCATGGAGGCCGGCGATCACACCGCTGGCGGCGTTATCAAGGCCATCATCCTTATCCTTCCCGTATTGGTTTTCTCCTTTTCCTTCGTTGCTGCGATCTCCCAGTTCTCGCTGGGCATGGAAAAGGAATATGGCGCGGACCACCACGCACAGTCCGATAAGGTTATCCGCAACTCCGCCATCCTGCTGACCATCTTCACTATGTTCTTTGTCTGGTCCTGCGCTCTGGCCATGGGTGCAGACGGCATGCAAGAGGCAAATGACAAGAACCTGCCGGTACTTTCCTACTTCGCTAACGAAACCGGCACCCCATTTATGGCCTACATGGCGCCCGTCGTGGTTATTTGCGCAGTGGCTTCGTCCTATTTCGGCCACGCCCTTGGCACCATCGAGGGTACCCAGTACCTCTTCAACCTGGCCGCCCCGAAAGCCACAAAGAAGATGTCTGCGCGCACACTTGACCTGTGGACCTACCTCTTCATCTTCATCACCACGTCTCTAGTAGGAATTTTCAACCCCTCAATCCTGGACATGATTTCTGTCGTAGGCGGCGTCTTCTTCGCCTTCATGACCTACCTGCTGCCTATTTGGGTCATCTACCGCGTGGAGGCACTAGCCCGCTTCCGCGGTAAAAAGACCAACTACTTTGTGGCAGTTATGGGCTTAATCGTGCTCTTTGCCACCATCTGGGGAATGTTCCAATAATCCCACAAAAACGTGGCTCGACAAGGACTTTTCCTGTCTGGCAAGGTGGGAGGCATCATGTCAGAACAGGAAAAGGACCCCGACCTAAAGATTAAGCTCGGGCAGAACAACGAAATCAAAATTAAAAACAAATACGAGACGTTTTCCATCGCCAATGACATCGCCATCTCCGTGGTTTTTATCCTCGGCTCGGTGCTAACACTTGCCGGCTTGTCGATGGTCGCTACCGTCTTCTACCTTCTGGGCAGCCTCGGCATGGCAGCCCGCCCGGCTATCCGCTTAAAGCGACGCACACACCTGCAACGCATTGGCGCAGATGCAAACACTGCCGAAAGTTATGACTATTAAGCCGCAGATGGGCTAGCAGTAAACTTTCAGCAACTAGCAGGGACTTATCAGGCACAATCCATTGTGGTAGCAGCCCCATGCCCCATACTTAAATCATGCGTTTGAGAGAGCGCATACGAGAGAGATAGAGAGAACCCCTCAGTTTCCAGAGGGCGGCTTAAGCCGATACATGGAAACACCTTGTAGAGAGAGACGCCTGCGGCCCTCGGTTCCTTTTGGTTCCGAGGGCCGCAGGCGTTTTACCTTGTGCCGAAGCGCTACTGGTGCAGCTTATTGTGTTTCGAAGCGAATAGCACCGCAGTTCCGGTCACCAGCGCCGCAGCTACCAAATAGAAGGCGGGAGCAAGCTGCAGGCCTGTGACATCAATAAGCCAGGTGGCAATCATGGGAGCGGTACCGCCAAAGACAGCATTGGCCGTATTAAACGTCAGCGTGAAGCCGGACAGGCGCACGTGCGTGGGGAATTGTTCGGAAAGGAAGGAGGGCAGGACGCCGTCGTTAAGCGCCAGCACGCCACCCAAGCACACCTGGATGATAATGACGAGGAGGAGCCCGGCGCCATCGAGAAGCATAAAGGCCGGAATGATGGTCACACCCATGAACGCGGCCGCGCACAGCATCGTTGTACGGCGGCCAAGACGATCCGAAAGCATGCCGGTAAGCAAAGCAAAGCCCACATAGAATGCGGACGCCACCGAGGACGCAATAAACGCCGGCGTCGCGGCCATGCCCAACTCCTCCGACAGGTAAGTGGGCAGGTAGGTCAAAATGACGTAGAAGCCAATGGCGTTGAGCACCGCGCCCGCAAACGCAATGGCCAGGGCCTTGGGATACTTGAGGACCTCACGCAGCGGGGCTTCCTCCGGCTCATCTTGATCCTCAAAGTGGGAGGACTCTTCCGTGTTGCGGCGAATCCACAGGCCGTACATCCCTAAAGGCAGCGCAATGAGGAATGGTACGCGCCAACCCCAGGAATCCAAGGCGGCATCATCGAGGACTCCAGTCAGCAGTGCCGCAATGAGCGAGCCCAAGAGCAAACCCGAGGCCGTCGCGGACGGTACTACCGCCGAATAGATGCCACGCTTGCCGGCCGGGGCAATCTCAGCTAGGTGCGTGGCCGCGCCCGCATACTCTCCGGCTGCGGAAAATCCCTGCACCATGCGGCACAGCAATAGCAAGATGGAGGCGGCAAAGCCGATGGTGGCATACCCCGGCAGGAATCCGATGCACGCGGTAGCCACCGACATCATCACAATAGACACCGTCAGCGTGTGGATGCGCCCGTATTTATCGCCAAAGTGACCCCATACAATGCCCCCAACGGCCGCACCAGGAATGACAGTGCGAAGAGCGCAAACGTCATAATCAGCGCGCGGCGGCCTTCCATCTCCGGAAAGAACACGCGGGAGATAATCGCGGACATATAGATATAGGCCGCGTAGTCGAACCACTCGATGAAGGTGCCGATAAACGCCGCCTTGATGGCCGAGCGATGTTGGCGTTTCGTAACTTCTGTATCTTCCACCTGTGCCGGCACGGCGTTCTTGGCTGGGGGTTGTGCTGTGAGAGGAGACATGCTCCTCACCTCAATTCTGTAGCTCTACAAGCATGTAAAACGGCGCAGCCAGACTGCGCGCATATCTTCCAACCTACAGAAACGAACTATGTTCTACGTCACTTTCATGTTCCAATGTTGCACAGCTCTATCTCTGCCCCGCTTTCCGACGCCCTCCCCACCCCATTCCCAACTACTAACAGCAACCCAACAGCTAGACCTCATGGGCGCTACGGCCCAGTGCCGCATACTGATTTCGCGCGTTTGAGAGAGCACATATGAGAGATAGAGACCCCCTGCAGTTTCCACAGGGCAACAGGACTCTCTAACAAGAGTCTAAGCATCACGCGGAAGAAGGCCTTTGCGGAAGCTTTTTATCAAAATCAATGAGACGGCCCAGCGCCCAATCCTTATCAGTAAGCAGGCGAGAAAAGACCAAACCGGCACCAATAGATCCAACCACCATCATTCCAGTTGCTACATTGGCCAATGCTTGATCCATCTGACCATCGTTCAAATAAAACACTGCCCGGAACATTGTCACCCCTGGGATCATAATCACCGCGGCCGGAACGGTGGTTGTAATACGAGGAAGACGCGCCCTTTTAGAAGCTACTGCCCCCAGCAACCCGATAAGCATTCCCCCAACAAAGGCTGCAAAGAAAATGGTTGTTCCCGCGTGAATTAGAATCAAACGAAGCTCATTTGCCACGGTTCCAACACACGCCGCTACTAAGACCATGCGGCGCGAAGAGTTAAAAAGAAAAGCAAACCCAGCAATGCCTAGAAAACTTGCCAGCGGCGCCAACAGAAACCATTGCATATCCTGTGCAGGTGCAGGTGGGTCAGGGCTAAGTTTAGTCAGCCAGCTAACCATTGAGACCGTGAAGGCGGCCGTAAATATAACGGTAAACGCATACCCCAACCTGACAATACCCGCATCAAGATCAAAGCGGGCTATGTCGATCAAAGCAGAGAAAAGTGGAAACCCAGGAATCAAGAATAGAACAGCTGCTACAAAGCCCGAGGACAATTCACTAGGCTCCACCGAACCTAAAGCTCCGAAAATCTCCGTCAACAAAAAGAAAACAATGCTTGCCGTCGCTCCACCAGCAATCACTCCTCCAATTTGATGAACGTGACGGTGGAGAACTGTATAACGAACAAACTGGCCTGCAAACGCCGCCAAAGCAACCAACCCCACTGCTTCCAGCGGGAAAAAATTAAGATACGCAAACGCCGCACATGCGATCGCGGCGGCGAAAGAAAGGATTAGACCGCCCCAGCGCTTTTTGACATTATGCTCAATAGTATCCAACATCGCCGCTAACTCCTGAGCAGTGATCCCTGCGTAGAGGCGATTGCGGGTTAAATCTTCCAAGGCTTCAATCCGAGAGGCATCAACTGCAGGCGAATGTTGTCGAGCAATGACCGTCCGGAAGTATTCGCCGCGGTGAAACGTACAGGTAATCTGCGTCAGACCCACTGTGGCATCTAGATGGTCAAAGCCCAAAGCTCGCGCACTCCGTTTCATCCCTCTAAGTACGCGATAACCAGAGGTGCCGGCACCCATTAGGAGCATTCCCACCCGCAATACAACGTCCGCCTCGACACCCATTTGCCGATGCATCTCTGGATCAAATTGTTGTGCCATATCTCCTCCTCTAACATTGCTCTCGGCGCACAATTAAAGACTTGTCGACCCCAACCCGATAGCGCACTTGTAGCATTCCTAGAATCTTACGCAAAAGAAGCCTCTTGTGAATCATGTTCAGCAATCCAAAGGCCTCCACCTTTATACTCGTAAGCTGATTGAGCCATTTTTACTCTCCACCAAATGATTGCCACTATATTCACAGACAAATTTCAGACCCATGGCAGCCTAGCGCGTTATCTTGAATTTAGTGTTCGAGAGAACGCAAGAGAGATAGAGAGAACCAGTTCCAGCGCCCTGTGGCCCCAAGCGAGGCCCGGGCGTTGGAGCTGTTTTAGGGGTCTGCAGGTTGGGGCGTGGAGGAAGAAGTGGGCGTCGGAAAGCGATACAGGGCCCAGATTCGCGGTTATGGATCCTGCGGACTACTCCCCCACCCCGCCGTCGCATACAGCGCGCATGCCAAAAGGAATGGCCGCACACCCCATTGGAGCTGTGGGGTCAAATGCAGCTTTGCGGTTAGCCGTTTCCCAGGTAGCTCAACGCAGCAGCGGTAAGGGCTTCGGTGCCGGTGCGCAGAGTGGGCTGGAGCAACGGGGCGAAGTGAGGGCTGTGGTTGGGGACATCCTTTTCTTCTTCTCGGCCGGAAAATACCCAGAAACAGTAGGGAACGCCGAAGGCGCGGGCAATGGTGGAAAAATCCTCCGAGGCGGTGAGGGGCTCAGCGTCGAGAACACGGTCGGGTCCGAAGTGGGACGTGAAGGCTTCCTGAAGGCGCTCCGTGGTGCCCTTATCATTGCTGGTAAGCGGGTAGGAATCGTGGTAGCTGAACTCAGCGGGGTGCGGACTGCCGGCGGCCCGGCACTCGGCAGTGACGATGCGCTCGATGGCGCCGGTGATTTTATCGCGCACCTGCTCGCTATAGGCGCGCACATTGATCTTCAGGTTGGCCTCGAAGGGGATGATATTTGCTTTCGAGCCAGCATTGATGGCACCCACGGTCAGCACGCCGAATTCGGAGGGGTTGAGTTCGCGGGAGATGACCGTCTGTAAACGCATGACAATGGAGCTAGCAAGTACAACGGGATCGACGCTGAGGTGCGGCATGGAGCCGTGCGAACCTTGACCATAAATCTTAACGTCCATACTGACCGCGGTGGACATGAATGGGCCGGAGGCCAGCGCCACCGTACCGGCGGGAAAGTTGCTGGCAAAGACGTGTTGGCCAAGTACTACATCCGGCGCGGCGACCTTGTCCACAAGTCCGTCATCCACCATGGATTGGGCACCGGCGGCGATCTCCTCACCCGGTTGGAAAATGAGTTGTAGGGTGCCGGACCACTGGTCGGTGGCCTGTGCCATGAGCGCGCCCATGCCCAGCAGGCTGGCGACATGGGAATCGTGGCCGCAGGCGTGCATGACGGGGACCGTGTTTCCTTCCTGGTCAACGGCGGTATCGGTGGAGGCGTAATCCAGACCGGTATCCTCCTTAACCGGCAGGCCATCGAAATCCGCGCGCAGCATGACGGTAGGCCCAGCACCGTTTTCTAAGACACCGACCACGCCGCCGCCTACTTCAATTTGGTGAAAGCCAAGGTCAGAAAGCTTGTCCTTGATGATGCCCAGCGTGCGCTCTTCCCGCATGGATAGCTCCGGGTGCCGGTGCAGATCCTTATAGAGCGGCTCCTGCCAGGCTTTGACGGAGTCATAGTTGCTGCAAATGGTACGGACAGACATTGCTTCCTCCTGGTGGGCACGTGGTGGACTATGGAGCCAGTGTAGTGGGGCGGCAGGAAGGTGGCGCCGGCAAGCGGGACATCTTTGTAACGGCAGACATAGTTGGGCAGCGGAGCGACCGGCGCCATAGGGGGTTGCGCTGCGACTTTATAGAATCTTTGATGACGTGTCCACCTTTAACTCATCGGCTTCTTATTATTCATCAGATGTTTGTTTTCTGTGTAGCTGGGCGTCACCTGCCCGCCCTAGATTGACCGAGTGACTTTTCAGGAAGACTCTCTCGGTGCCGGTGTCGCCGGCACTACAACCGCATCTCCCGCACGCGCGGAAAACTCCGGTGATTCCGCGGCACTTGTCCGCAAGGCCAAGCGCAACCGCCACAAGGAATGGTTACTGGCCGCAGCGCTCTTAGCGCCGAACCTTATCTTGCTGGCCGTTTTTACCTACCGGCCGCTGCTGGACAATATCCGCCTCTCCTTTTTCAATTGGAATATCTCCAGCCCCACCTCCACCTTCGTGGGCTTGGATAACTATGTGGAGTGGTTTAGCCGCGATGACACGAAGACCATCGTGCTCAACACCCTGGTCTTTACCTTCTTCGCAGTGATTGGCTCCATGGTCATCGGCCTAGCGCTGGCCTTGCTGCTGAACCAAAGCATTAAGGGCCGCAACTTTGCGCGCTCGGTGGTCTTTGCCCCTTATGCCATCTCCGGCGCGGCCATTGGCATTGCCTTCCAATTCGTCTTCGACCCCAACTTTGGCCTCATCCAGGAAATACTGGGCTGGTTCGGTGTGGACTCCCCCAACTTCTACGCAGTACCGGGCTGGGCCATGTTCATGGTGACCTTTACCTTTGTGTGGAAGAACCTGGGCTATACCTTTGTCATCTATTTGGCAGCACTACAGGGCCTGGATAAGGAATTAGATGAAGCTGCCGCTATCGACGGCACCGGACGCTGGCGCAAGTTCTGGCGCGTGACCATGCCGCAGCTGCGCAATACCACCTTCTTCCTATCCATTACGGTGCTGCTCAACTCCGTGCAGGTCTTCGACATCATCAACGTCATGACCCGTGGCGGCCCGCAGGGCAATGGCACGCAGACGCTGGTCTTCCAGATCTACAACGAGACCTTCGTCAACTTCCGCGCCGGCTACGGTGCGACTGCCGCCACCATCTTGTTCCTCATCCTGCTCATCATCACCCTGATCCAGGTCCGCATCATGGATAAGCGAGGTTAACCCAACATGGCTACTTCTACCCTTCACATGGTCACGGATGAATCCCCCACCGCCCGCCGCGCCAAAATCGCCGGTGGCTACCTGGGCATCCTGGCGGTCCTACTCCTCATTGGCCTGCCGCTGTTTTGGATCCTGATGACCTCGTTTAAGGCCAAGGGCGATATTTATACCGACCCGGTCAATTGGCTTCCGCCGGTGTGGGAAACCGAGAACTACTCCGATGCCACCACCCGTGTGCCGTTCTGGACCTACCTGCGCAACTCGGTGCTCATTACCGCAGTGCTGTCCATCATCAAGATTGTGCTGGGCGTCATCTCCGCCTATGCGCTGGCCATCCTGCGCTTCCCGGGCCGCCACTTGGTATTCCTGCTGGTCATTTCCTCGCTCATGGTGCCAAGCGAAATCACCGTCATTTCCAACTACGCCCTGGCCAATTCCTTGGGCTGGCGCAATACCTTCGTGGGCATCATCGTGCCGCTGGCTGGCGTGGCTTTCGGTACCTTCTTGATGCGCAACCACTTTTTGTCCCTGCCCTATGAGCTGGTGGAAGCCGCCCGCATGGACGGCGCCGGCCCTATCCGCCTGCTCACCAAGGTGTTACTACCGGTCTCATGGCCCACGCTGACCGCATTTTCCGTCATCACCATGGTCAATGAATGGAATACCTACCTGTGGCCCTTCCTCATGGCGGATACAGAGGACGTTGCCCCGCTGCAGGTGGGTTTGACCATGCTGCAAAACAACGATGGCGTGACCAACTGGGGCCCGGTAATGGCCGCCACCATTCTCACCATCATCCCAATGGTCATCATCTTCCTGGCCTTGCAAAAGTACATGATTCAAGGCCTCACCACTGGCGCCGTGAAGGGTTAGAAGGCTTCTTCCCCACCCACGCTCGCCGTTTCCGCTTGCTTTATTTTCCACCCCTTAACCACGCTTTTTAAGGAGAACTACATGCTACGCCGCAAATTCCTCGCCCTGGCCTCTACGGCCGCTTCTGCCACCGCACTCGCTGCTTGTGCCGGCACCTCGTCCACCAATCCGCAGGGTGGCAACGACAAGGGCGGTGACGGTGAAGTCACCGAGCTGACCTGGTGGTCCAACCACCCGGGCACCTCCAAGGACATTGAGAAGGAGATCATCTCCCGCTTTGAAAAGGAGAACCCGGACATCAAGGTCAACCTCGTTGATGCCGGCAAGAACTACGAAGAAGCAGCGCAGAAGTTCAACGCTGCGCTCACCGGCCAGGATCTGCCGGACATCGTGGTGCTGTCTGATGTCTGGTGGTACAACTTTGCCATCAATGGCCAGATTGCCAACGTGGACGACCTTGCCAAGGAAGCAGGCATCGACCTGTCTACCTACGTGCAGCCCCTTTATGAGGACTACAACTACGACGGCGGCCACTTTGCGCTTCCTTTCGCTCGTTCCACGCCGTTGTTCTACTACAACAAGGACGCGTGGAAGAAGGCCGGTCTGCCGGACCGCGGCCCGAAGTCCTGGGATGAGATGGATGAGTGGTCCAAGAAGCTGGCTGAGGCTGATTCCACGATGAAGCCTTTCGGATGGGGCGATGCCGTGGATTACCTGGGCTGGATCTTCCAGGGCCCGCTGTGGTCCAAGGGCGGCGCTTACTCCGATGAGTGGGACCTGAAATTCACCGATGATAAGACCATCAAGGCCGTCGAGTGGCTCAAGGACGTCACCGATGAGAAGAAGGGCTACTCCTACGTGGGCAATGACATGGCCATGGAGTTCGGCACCGGTCGCGCCGCCGCCACTGTGCTGTCCACTGGTGACCTGGCGGGTCTGACCGATACCGCCAAGTTCGAGCTCGGCACCGCCTTCTTGCCTAACCCGACTGGCGACGGCGCCTGCCCCACCGGTGGTGCCGGCCTGGCCATCCCGGCTGGCATCAGCAAGAACCGCCAGCTGGCTGCTATCAAGCTCATTGACTTCATCACCAATGAGGAAAACACCTGCTACTGGTCCCAGAACGTCGGCTACATGCCGGTGCGCTCCACCGCGGTGGACAACGAGGACCAGAAAAAGTTCAGGAAGGATAACCCGAACTTCGAAACCGCTATCAAGCAGCTGCCTGAGACCCGCCCGCAGGACAATGCCCGCGTCTTCCTGCCCGGCGCGGACCAGGAAATCGGCGGCGCCTTTGAAAAGATCGTCACCAACCGCGATGACGTCACCAAGGTGCTGACCGATCTGCAAAAGACCCTGCAGTCCATCTATGACAACCAGGTCAAGACCGTCATCAATAAATAGGCTCTCGCAGCCACTCCCCTTCCCCACTAGTTTCTGAAAGGTAACCATGGCTACTGTCACCTTCGATGGCGCAAGCCGCATCTACTCTAAGGACGCGGAACGCCCCGCCGTTGACCGCCTCAACCTGGATATTGCCGATGGCGAATTCTTGGTCCTCGTTGGCCCATCCGGCTGCGGCAAGTCCACCAGCCTGCGCATGCTGGCAGGTCTTGAGCCCACCGACCGCGGCTCCATCCGCATCGGTGGTAAGGACGTCACCGGGGTAAGCCCATCGGACCGCGACGTGGCCATGGTCTTTCAGAACTATGCCCTCTACCCCAATATGTCCGTAGCGCAGAATATGTCCTTCGCGCTGGAAAACCGCAAGGTCCCGAAGAACGAGATTAAATCCCGCGTGCACGAGGCCGCGAAGATCCTGCAGATGGAAGACCTGTTGGACCGCAAGCCGGCTAAACTTTCCGGTGGCCAGCGCCAGCGCGTGGCCATGGGCCGCGCCATCGTCCGCGAGCCAGCCGTATTCTGCATGGACGAGCCGCTGTCCAACCTGGATGCCAAGCTGCGCGTTTCCACCCGCGCGCAGATCTCTAACCTGCAGCGCCGCCTTGGTACCACCACCGTATATGTCACCCACGACCAGACCGAGGCGATGACCATGGGTGACCGCGTCGCTGTCCTTAATGCCGGCGTCCTACAGCAGGTGGATACCACCCGTACCATCTATGACCGCCCACAGAACGTTTTTGTCGCCGGATTCATTGGTTCCCCAGCGATGAATATCTACGATCTGACTCATAACTCCTCTGAGCTCACCATCGGTTCTACCCGCATTAATCTGGTCAACTACAACTTTGAGGGCGTTGAGACCGTTACCGTGGGCATCCGCCCGGAAGACTGGCAGCTAAGCGATACCGGCAGTGGCGGAGCGAAGTTCACAATCGTCCACATCGAGGAGCTAGGCAATCAAACCTACGTTTATGGCGATCTTAACGACGCCGCAGGAAAGAGCTCCGCGGATGGCGTGCTCAAATCCTCAACCCGCATGGGCGGGCAGACAGGAATCCTTGTAAATGCCCGCAGCCGCTATGCGGTGGGCGATTCTTTCTATGTTTCCCCGGACCCAGAACGAGTGCATCTGTTTAGCACCACCACCGGTGAACGCCTGAACTAAAAACGATAAAAAGGAAGTTAGTTCCTTTAATTCTTATTTTTCCCTTTGCGAACAATAAGAACCTGATATATGCTCGCTCACATAAGATGCTTACACAATGCCTCTAAGCGCGGTCATTGTTGACAAAATTGCACACCGAGAACCTTAAAATCAACTGAAAGGTAACTATCTACCCATGCCTTCCCTCAAGAAGCTATCTGCCACCTCTGTGGCTGCTGCCGCAATCCTTGGCACCATTGCCGCACCTGCCGCAAGTGCCAAGAGCGACCCAGTTCGTTCCGTCACCTCTCCAGGCACCTGTAATACCATCACCAAGCTGGCCAACGATGGCAAGCCTGTGCCAGATCCTTCCATCCTCCACGATGAGGACTCCGTGAAGCCGTACTTCCAAGACGGCGTGCTGGAGTACAAGGTGGTCGGAGACTTCCCCTACCGCAAGCAGTTGGACGCCGCGGTTGACGAGTGGAACAAGGCCCTCAATGGCAAGGCTTCCCTGAAGGAAGTTAAGCCTTCCGAAGCTGACGATGACACTGTCGCTATCATCTACAAGCCGGAGCCAAACGGCCACGTGCAGGGGTCGGCTTACCCGGATCACAAGATGGTCTTTATCAAGATGGCTAACGCAATGTACCCAGAGGCATTGCAGGGCACCATTGCCCACGAGCTGGGCCACATGATGGGTGCAGGCCACTCCTGTGCCGGCGCCCTGATGGCCGGTGCTAACCAGAACCCCATTTCCTACCACGTGACCCCGCTGGATGCGGCGGCAGTCGTCCAGGGCCAATTCGACTAAAACGTCCTTCACTTCCCCTAGGTTCCCGTACCGGCGCCTAGGGAATTTTTGTATTCCCAGCCCCACCAAAGGTGTCGGGTTGGTCGCATTTGGGAGAAGGGGGGCGTCGGCAAGCAGGGCTGCTGCTAACGTTGCCGTTATTCAAAGGTTTGCAATAGAAAAGGACCCTGCTTTATGGATACGTGGGACCCCACCCTGTCGACCGGCCCGCTGCTAGGCATTGCGGTTGCAGCCATCGCCTTAATTCTGGTGCTGGTTATCTATTTCAAGCTCCACGCTTTTCTCACACTGCTGGTGGTGTCGGCGCTTACAGCGCTAGCCGCAGGCATTCCGCTCGAGGGCATCGTGCCCACCATGACCGAGAGCTTTAGCTCCACCCTAGGCTCGGTGGCCCTGCTGGTGGGTCTAGGCGCCATGATTGGCCGGCTCGTGGAGGCTTCCGGTGGCGCCAAATCGCTTGCCGACGCCATGGTTCACCGCTTCGGCGAAGCCAAAGCACCTCTTGCGCTGGGCCTGGCTTCGCTAATTATGGGCTTTCCCATTTTCTTCGACGCCGGTCTGATTGTGATGCTTCCGGTTATCTTCGCCGTTGCTCGCCGCCTAGACGGCCCCGTGCTTGCCTTTGGATTGCCCGCCGCCGGCGCGTTTTCCGTCATGCACGTCTACCTGCCGCCGCACCCGGGCCCCGTCGCGGCGAGCGAGTTCTACGGTGCCGACCTCGGCCTCGTCCTCCTCGTTGGCCTGCTACTTGCGCTTCCTACCTGGTATATCTCCGGCTACCGCTTCGGCCTGCTTTCCGGCAAGAAACTCCCGCTGAAGGTTACTGATGCCATCGCCGGCCCGGTGCTTTCGGAAGAAGAGCAACCCCTCAAGCCGGCCTCTGCCCCAACGGTGATTTCCCTCCTGCTCATCCCGATGGTGCTCATCTTCTTCAACACCGGCCTCAATGCCCTGGCGTCCTATGGCACCATCGATGCCGACGCCGCGTGGGTGCGGTTCTTTGTCATGCTGGGCCAGACCCCGATAGCGCTGCTCATCACCGTGCTCATTGCACTCGTGGTCCTGGGCCTGCGCCGCGGCGTAGAAAAGACTGCACTGGAAAAGCTCGTCGATTCCTCGCTTGGCCCCATCTGTTCCGTCGTGCTCATCACCGGTGCCGGCGGCATGTTCGGTGGCGTTCTGCGTACCTCCGGCATTGGCGACGCCCTGGCCGATTCGCTTTCCGGCCTTGGCATCCCCGTCATCCTTGCCTGCTACCTCATTGCCGTGGCACTGCGCCTAGCCCAAGGTTCGGCCACCGTGGCGCTAACCACGGCCGCCGCCCTCATGGTTCCCGCCGTGGAAGCCGGCGGATTCAATGAGCTACAGCTCGCCCTTATCGTCGTGGCCACCGCCGCCGGTTCCGTCTTCGGCTCTCACGTCAACGACTCCGGCTTCTGGCTCGTCGGCCGCCTGATGGGCATGGATACGGTCACCACGCTGAAGACCTGGACGGTCAACCAAATTCTGATCTCCGTCATCGGCTTTGCCCTGGTCTTGGTGCTCTACGGAGTAGCAGCGCTCTTTTAGGCCCCGACCTTAATCCAAGCAGCAGCCTCTTGTGCAATCTCCTCGGCTGGCCGCGTCACATCAAAGACGCGGCCAGTTTCGTCTTCTTCCAGCGGCTCCAAGGTATCGAACTGCGACTGCAAGAGCGACGCCGGCATAAAGTGCCCCGGCCGGTGCTGCATCCGCTCATGCAGCACATCAAAGTCGCCGTGCACGTGAACGAACACCACGGCTGGGCAGTACTCGCGAATCAGATCCCGGTACTTGCGCTTCAGCGCGCTGCAGCCCACCATCGCGCCTTCTGGCCTATCCGCCAGCCACTGACCAATCTGCTTCAACCACGGCTCCCGGTCCGCATCATTGAGCGGTGTCCCCGCAGCCATCTTGTCGATATTGGCCTTGGGGTGCATATCATCGCCATCACGGTACTCCAGACCTACCAACGGCGACAGCGCCTCCCCCACCGTTGTCTTGCCCGAGCCGGATACTCCCATCACTACGATGTGGCGAAAACAGTGCTGGTTCATGGTGGCTCCTTGGGTTGATTGTGTTCCTTTCAAGTTTAGGCAGAGCCCTCGAACTCAGGTTAAGTAACCGCATCTAGTGCCGAGGCCAATATTTTTCTCAAGATACAAAACAGCCACGTTATTGCCTCAAACTGATAGTTCAAGGACTATAACGTGGCTGAAAGTTGGATGGCTCGCGGGGCCGAAGGTGACCTAGCCGAGGTTTTTGAGGGCGTCGGTAACCAAGCGCCAGAAACCAGCATGGTCGAGGGTGGTGGCGACTTGGGTGTGGCAGGAGGCGTCGGCAGGCTCGCGCAGATCGGTGACGGTCATGCCGGTGGTAAGGGCGCCGGCGAGCTCGACGTGAACGGGAGCCTTGCGGGTCCGAACTATATTCGGATCGATGAGGTAAGCGATGGTGCACGGGTCATGGACGGGTGGGTTATCAAAGCCCTGGTTGGCCTGGTAGGCCTTGCGGAAGAAACCGAAGAGACCGACGACGAATTCTGAGACTGGGGTACCCAGAGCCTTGATTTCGGCTTCGACCTCCGGGGTGGCAAGCGCCTGGTGGGTGAGATCGAGGCCCACCATTGTGACGGGCCAAGGCTCTTCAAAGACGATGTGGGCGGCCTCAGGATCGATCTTGATATTGAATTCGGCGACTGGGGACCAATTGCCCTCGTGGTAGCCACCACCCATGAGGACTACTTCCTTAACGCGCTCGACGATGCGCGGCTCCTTGCGCGCTGCCATCGCGATATTGGTAAGCGGGCCGGTGGGCACCAGCGTGATGGTGCCGGGCTCGTGGGACATGATGGTGTCGATGATGAAGTCGATGGCGTGGGCGTCGGCAAGCGCGGTGCTTGGGTCCGGAAGTTGGACGCCTTCCACGTCCATGCCGGTGGAGCCGTGGATCGCCTCGGCGACCTCAACGGGGCGCACGAGGGGGCGATCGCAGCCGGCATAAACCGGAATCTCAGGGTGACCAGCGATTTCCTTGACCACCAGGGCATTGTGGGAGACCTTATCCAAGGTCTGGTTGCCGCCCACGGTGGTAATGCCCAGCAGCTCGATGTTGGGGTTGCCCATGGCTAGGAGCAGGGCCACCGCATCATCGTGGCCGGGATCGCAGTCCAGAATAATTTTTCGCGTCATGCCACGAGCCTACTTTCGGGCGTTGACGGCCGCCACGGTGTCATCGATGGACTCCGGGCGCGGAATGAGGAAGGACAAGGCCAGGGCCGCAAGCAGGATGATGACACCGGCGATCATGCCCGCGCGATAGCCATGCTCGAAGGAGCCAGAAACTGCGAAGAGCACCGCGAAGGACAGGCCCGCGCCTAGGTTGAAGGCGCCGGCGTTCATGCCGGGAAGATAGCCCTGGTTATCGGCTGGCGAAAGCACAATTCCCAGGCCATTGAGCATGATATTGGCAATGCCGGCGTAGGTCACGCCCAAGAAAATGGAGACGAAGAGCAGGGTCCACGCGTTCGGAACGCCCACCACGAAGATAGAAATAATCAGGCCGACGACGGTGCCGATGAGGCCGGTTTGCAGGACGTACTTATATCCCAGCTTGGAGGCCATCCAGCCGGCAATGGGGCCGAAGACTAGGCCGGCGAGGGCGTACGGAGTAAGGGTGACCCAGGAAATGGTGCTGGCGGAAATGCCGGCACCGGCGTCTGGGTCCTGGCCGAGGTTTGGAATGAGGCCGTTCATTACTGCAAAGACGCCGGTCATGGTAAGCAACGTGGTAGAAAGCAGTGCCCACGTGCGGCGCTGCTTCAGGTAAGCCACCGGTACGAGCGGATCGGCGACCTTCTTCTCCACATTCCAGAAAGCCCAGAAGCCGGCGGCGCCAATGAGGAGAAGGATGATGACGAGGAACCAATTGGCCTCGGCAAGCTTGCCGGCCTCGTTGAATGCGGTGAGAACGCAGCCCAGCGCCACGGCAAGGGGCACAACGCCCGCCCAGTCCATGCGCGGGGTTTCGGTGGCCGTGGACTCCTTGGTAAATACCTGCACCGCTACTACTGCGATGGTGCATAGTACTGCCATGGTCCAAAAGACCGAGCGGTAGCCAAAGTTGCCCGCCAGCCAGCCGCCAGCTAGGGCGTCCACGCCAGCGATGCCACCATTGACGGAAGTGACAATTCCCAGCAGCAAGGCATACTGCTGTTCATTGAGCACTTGCTGGCGCAGCATAATCAGGCACAGCGGAACCGTAGGTCCGGCCACGCCCTGAATGATGCGGCCGATAAGCAACACGGCGACGTTCGGCGCAATAGCCGAAACCACACAGCCCAGCGCAGCAACGCCCATCATGCCGACGAGGACCTTCCTGCGTCCGATAAGGTCGCCCCAGCGCGGCAGGAATAGTGAGAATAGTGCCGCGGCCGTAAAGAACGCAGTTTGCGTCAAGCCGATCTGTGCGGTGGTAGCGCCTAGCTCGTCTTCCATCGTCGCCAGGGCGGGCGAGAGCATCGACGCATTGAGCTGGAAGGCAAACACTGCCGTGAGCAGTGCGAACATCAACGGGATATAGGAGCTGGGCTGGAGCTTTGGAGGCTCAGAGGCGGTGGAAGTCATGGTTTTAAACGTAGTTGATGAATCCTGCGCTCGATAGTGGAAAGCTTGGCTCAATTCCTTGGTGTTGCACTGCAGCTTCTGCAGCTTTCAAGGGGACCCGCTGTGTTCGCCAGATGGCATGCGTCTAGCCCAACGTAAAGGGGATAAGGCCTCTGGTCACCGTTACTGTTTGGCACATAACCCACGCATTTCCAGCCTTTGCTGCTAGAACGTTCCCCTGATGTACGGTAGTAACATCTGCATCCTTCTACTACATCGTCAGCAGCAAAGGACGCCGACGTTGAAAGGACTTAGCTTCCGTTATGCCTACAGTTTCGGATCGCCTGCACCGAGCCCAGCAGGATTTTAACGCGGTGATCACCATCATCCCGTTTGATGAGCACGCGGTGGATGAATCGCCCACGCTCATGGGACAACCGGTGGCATTCAAGGACATCGTGGATGTGGGATGCGTGGCTACTACCTGCGGCACCAAGGTCAATGTTGGCCGCACACCGGTCAAGGATGCGCCAGTGGTGCAGCGCTTGACGGCGAAGGGTGCGCTGCCGGTGGCAAAGGCGAATCTGCAGGAATTTTCCTATGGCATTTTGGGCGATGCCTCCGCGTATGGACGAGTTATCAATCCGCGGGATCCCGAAGTGTGCGGCGGTGGGTCTAGCTCTGGGTCCGCAGCTTTGGTGGCGTGCGGCGCGCTGCAGCTTACGGTGGGTTCCGATAGCGCCGGCTCGGTGCGTGTGCCTGCCGCATGCCAGGGCGTGCTGGGTTTCAAACCCACCTTCGGTCTCATTCCGGTAGAAGGCGTCTTTCCCTTCGCCCCGAGCTTTGACTGCGTTGGATTCTTTGCCAGCTCAATTGACCTGATTGAGCAGGCTTTTATCGCCACTGCAGATGAGGAACCGGCCGCAGCGCAAGACGTTTCTGCTGTCGATGTCACGGCTCTTAAGGCCAAGGGAGAGCGCTTCGCGGATCTTTTGGCGGCGCTGGAACAATCGGACTTTGAGCTCACCGAGAGCGTGGATTTGGAAGACACCATCGCCGCCACAGCCGAGCTCTACGAGCCGATGCGCTTGAAGGAGGTCTATGACGTCCACCGGCCGTTGCTGGACCAACGCGATAAGTACCAGGACGTGATCCTGCAGCGTGTACTGGGCGGGGAAAATATCAGCCAAGAAGATTATGACGCGGCCGCACAGGGCGTGAAAGAGCTGCGCGAGAAAGCGCTTGCCCTGCTTGGCGACGTCCCCATTATCCTCACCCCTACCCTCGATTCCGGCCCCCTCAAGTGGTCCGATATCACCGCGGAAAATACTGCGGAATCGGCCGCGAGCCTGCGGCGCTGGACCGAGCCTTTCAACGTGCTCGGATGGCCGGCGATTACGGTGCCGCTGCGCGGCGAAGAGGAAGAAGGTGTGGGTGATGCGGTGCAGGTCGTCGGCAAGCCGGGCGAGGACCTGACCGTGCTGCGCGTTGCCCGCGCTCTGCAGGCCCTGCTCTAGGCCTCGGCCAGCACTGTCTTTTCCTGCGTGCGCGGCCGCCAATAGGCGGCCTCGACAGCGCTAAGCTCCTTGAAATGCGATGAGGTGAGCTCATCCATTGCTTGGATATAGCCAGGAACCTCCTCACGCGGCAGACGCAACCCCATAGTCAGATGCGGGGTCCACCGCGGCCCGCGCCCATCCGGATTAGCGGCACTGATTTTTCGCGCGGCAATTTCTAGCTCATCGGTCGTTTCAAGGAGCCAAGCCACCGTCTGCTTGCGCTTGGTGCCGAAAATGACGTTTCCTACCCGCCGGAAATCTGCCGGTATGACGGCCGGCAACAGCTGCGCTGCTAAATCCACGACCTCCGACTGCATATGCGGCGAAAAGGTCACAGTAATGTGCGGGCGTTGCTGCTGGACGGGAAAGCCGCGCTCTGCAAGGCCGGCAAAGATTTCGCGTACTTGGTCTTCCTGCTTTTGCGGCAGGTAGAGCAAGATATTATCCGGCGATGCTTTACTCACAGGCGAGCGTTCCCTTTCTGTAGTGGAGTGCTTCCAGCGTACAGTCCAAGAAGTGGATCACTGCCTCTTGTGCCAGCGCAAACGTTTGCCGTTTAATGAGAGTCATGAGCACTTCAGAGTCATCGCCCCTCATCCTCGCCATCACGGCGTGTCCGACGGGCATCGCGCATACCTACATGGCGGCCGAAAACCTCGAGGCCGCAGCCCAAGAATTGGGCTACCGCATCAAGATTGAAACTCACGGTTCCATCGGCGTCGAAGGAACCTTTAGCAAGCGAGATATCGAAGAGGCCGATGCCATTGTCATTGGTGCCGATACGGTAATTTCCAAAGACCGCTTCCACGGCAAACGCCTCGAAGCCACCGGTGTGGACGAGGCCATCAAACACCCGAAGGAACTGCTAAGCAGATCCTTGAGCGCCTCGCGCTGGGAGGGCACTTCCGAGCAAACGGAACAAGAGGCACCGCGTAAAAACAGCGTAGGTCAAACCTTGTACAAGGCACTGATGAACGGCGTCTCGCACATGATCCCGTTCGTGGTGACCGGTGGTCTGCTCATCGCGGTCGCCCTCTCTATCGGCGGCACGCCCACGTCTGAGGGCATGGCGATTCCGGAAGATAGCTTCTGGAGCACGGCCAATGAGCTCGGCGCCCTGGCGTTCTCGCTTATGGTCCCGGTACTCTCCGGCTACATTGCAGTGGGCATCGCGGATCGCCCAGGCCTCGCCCCTGGCCTTATTACCGGACTCATCGCCACCACCGGCTCGCTTTACGGTTCTGAGGCAGGTGCCGGATTCTTGGGCGGCATTGTCACCGGTATTTTGTCCGGTTATGTGGCTCTTGCCATTAAGAAGATTCCGGTGCACAAGTTCATCGCACCGATTTGGCCCATCATCGTCATCCCGATTTTCACCACGCTCATCGTGGGGCTCATCTTCATTTTGCTCATTGGCGCACCGGTCTCGGCTGCGTTCGAGGCAATGACCAACTATCTCGCTGGAATGCAGGGCTCCTCCGTCATCGTGCTGGGTCTTATCCTGGGCGCCATGATCGCCTTCGATATGGGTGGTCCCTTTAATAAAACAGCCTTCCTCTTTGGCGGCGGCATGATCGCGGCCGGCAATGCGGCACCCATGGGCATGGCAGCATGCGCGATTGCCGTACCGCCTCTCGCCGTTGGTGTAGCTACGCTCCTGCGCCGCCGGTGGTTTACCAAGGCCGAAAATGATTCGGGCATCGCCGCATTGTTCATGGGATTCTTCGGCATTACTGAGGGCGCCATCCCTCTCGCGGCCGCACGCCCGCTACAGGTTATCCCTGCCAACGTCGCCGGTGGCGCCGTAGCTGGTGCGCTCGCCGGTCTATTTGGTGCACAAGACCACGTCATGCACGGCGGCCCGATCGTCGCGGTGCTCGGCGCGGTAGATAACGTCGTTGGCTTCTTCATTGCCATGCTTGCCGGCATCGCTGTCTGTGCTGGCCTTATTCTCCTGCTCGTGGGACTGACGCAACGCAAGGATAAGCCGCTTGTTGCTGTAGATACGATCAGCCTCGATAAGGATCTGGGTTCCTCTAGCAAAGAAGTCATTCGCTCCATGGTGAAGCTCACCTCCGCGCGCATGTCCGATGCGGAGGCGGTCGCTAGCGCCGCATTGAAACGCGAATCTACCCGTTCCACTGGTGTGGGCCACGGCGTAGCCATTCCGCACGCTCGATCTGCAGGAGTGAAGGTACCAACGCTCGCCTTCGCCCGCCTGCCGCAGGGCGTCACGTGGGCAGAGGGTGAGGACCCAACTACCTTGGCTTTCCTTATTGCCGTTCCGGATAACGCTGGTAAGCAGCACCTCAAGCTGCTGTCCAAGCTGGCCCGCAATATCATGAAAGAAGACTTCCGCGCACAGCTCCACGGAGCGAAGACGCGCAAAGAAGCCGCCAACATCATTTCCTCGGTACTCTCCCCTGCACTATCGACTGACAAGGCAGCCTCGACCACCCCGGCCTAAATTGTCTTGTAACTGAAAGCGCACAGCGATTGTCCCCGCTGGGCGCTTTTCTTATGCCCACACCACGGAGGTATGCGGCGGAAGGGCGGTTTCGCGGGAGTTTCAGCGATAGTGAGGCGACCTCAAGCGAGACCAAGCATCGTCATGCCGCGCTCTTACGTTCCTTAGGCGGACAGAGAATTACAAGGTTCCTTATTAGGTTTGCCAAGAATCGCACCGGTTTTGCCAGCAACGAACTTAAAACAAGGGTTTCATACCTTAAAACAATCTCATTCGTCTAGGAACCTGAGATATTTGTTGAAATTTACCCCCGTGGGGCGGGGATCTAAGCGCCATCACTGAGGGAATTTAGGGGTTTCCTAGCTCAAAGCGAGAAATAACTAAGATGCAATTAGTTTTACGCGACATCAACTTTAAGAAGACCAATATTTTCTGTTCATCTGGCTTTCACCCGGGCGGAATTGATTAACTTTTAAGTGAAGAGGAACGGAAGTTAGCCGTTAACACTCCAAGATCCCCGCCCTATAGATTCCCGCTAGGTCCCAGTAGAAAGGTACCGCTCATGTTTACCCCCAAAGTTCACTTCTCCGCCAAGAAGTTCGTCGCCCAGCACTTGCAGCAGCCGTCACTCTCGGTTTTGGCGTTGCCCCTGCAGAGGCGTCCAGCTCCTTCGGCGACTTCGGTCGCGTGAACCTTCCGGTACCATCCGTCAACCCGCCTGCCGTTCCGGCTGCCGCCGCAAAGCCAGTAGCTCCGGCCTCCAACCGCGTACAGAGCATCATCAATCACACCAACGCTTACCGCCAGACACACGGCCTGCGCCCGGTTCGCGCCAATGGTGCACTCAATGGCCTGGCTCAGGATTGGGCAAACCAGCTGGTCCGCGCCAATAAGCTCAGCCACCGCCCGCAGCACTGGAACTACTACCCTTCTAACATCCCGGCCGGCGGCGAGAACGTACTGCAGGCATGGAGCGACTACTCCGATGCCCTCTTGGTCAAGCTTTGGTACGAATCCCCGGGTCACCGCAAGATCATGCTCGACCCACGCGCCAAGACCATCGGCGTTGGCGTTGCCATCAACTCTGAAGGCAAGCTCTACGCTGTCCAGAACTACGGCCGCTAAAGTTTTCACAAGCTAGGGCCTTCGGGCACTTGGGCTCTAGCGGGCCACCCCGCCCCCTCCCGGACCTCTTACCCGGGGCGGGGCGGTTTTCTCATGCCTAGGTGGGGGTGCGCACGCGGGTAAATGAAAAGTAACCATCTTCACAAATGACAGTGGCGAGGGTTACACTAAAAGGCATTCAAATTGTTCAACAATTTTAAAGGACGGTGTTGAATGTCCTCGCTCCATATTGATTTGAACGCGGACTTGGGAGAAACGACCGCGGGCAATCCGGTCGCGGACGACGCGGCGATGCTGGAGATGGTGTCCTCCGCAAACGTGGCCACGGGCTTCCACGCGGGTGACCCACACTCGATTGCCGGCACGCTCAAGGCGGCTGCAGGAGCAGGTGTAGCCGTAGGCGCGCACGTGGGTTATAACGACGCCGCAGGTTTCGGCCGCCGCTTTATCGATTACAACCCCGACGAACTCGCAGACGAGGTGACTTACCAAATTGGCGCGCTCGACGCTTTGGCCCGCGCCAATGGCACCAAGGTTTCCTATGTGAAGCCGCACGGTGCGATGTATAACGCCATCGTGAAGGATAAGGCGCAGGCAGAAGGCGTCATCAAGGGCATTAAGGCCTTTGGTGACTTGCCGGTGATGCTACTGCCGGGGGGAGTAGCGGTGGACGTCGCCAAGCGCAGCGGGCTTACCGTCATCCGTGAAGCCTTTGCAGACCGCAACTACAACCCCGATGGCACGCTGGTCTCGCGCAAGGAAGCCAATGCGGTGCTGGGTAGCGCCGATGAGGTGGTGCAGCGAGTACTGGAGGTGGCGCAGACCGGGTCGATCACGGCCGTGGATGGCACGAAGTTAGAGGTAGATGCACAATCCGTATGCACCCACGGCGATTCGCCCGGCGCGGTGAAGTTGCTGCGCGGCGTAGTGGAGCGCCTGCGGGAAGAAGGCATCGAGATTCGGAGCTTTATCTAATGCACATTAATTTTGTGGGCACGCGCGCGTTGCTCATTGACCTGGATGGATTGAACCAGGTGATGGATTGGCACGCGGCGCTTTCTGCCAAGCCGTTGAAGAATCAGGTGGACTGCATCGCGGCCGCCACCACCTTGCTGCTGACCTTTGAAGCACCCGATTCGGCGCGCGATGCGGCGGAATTTTTGCAGGACTTCTCCCCTGCCGCCGCGACGGCTGCGGAGGCGCGCACGGTAGAAATTGATGTGCTCTATGACGGCGAGGATGTGGACGAGGCCGCAGACCTGCTGGGGCTTTCGCGCGAAGCGCTCATTAACTGGCATACCTCTACCGAGTGGACCGCGGCATTCGGTGGCTTTGCCCCGGGTTTTACCTACTGTGCACCGTCGGACCCCTCCCAGGCGCGCGCGGTGCCCCGCCGGTCCAATCCCCGTACCGCAGTTCCGGCCGGTGCTGTGGGTATCGCGGGTGAGTTTTCCGCGGTGTACCCGCGCGTTTCCCCGGGCGGCTGGCAGTTGCTGGGCACCACCAATACGCCGATGTGGGATTCCAATGCTAACCCGCCGGCGCTGGTACAGCCGGGCGACCGCGTGCGCTATCGCAGCGTGGATAAGCTGCCGGAGCTCGTTGATCACTCTGCCCGCTCGAAACGCGCCCCTGCCCGCTTGCCGCGCATGGAGGTTATCGATGCCGGCCTACTCACCCTCTACCAAGACCTGGGCCGCCCCGGTGTGGGCGATCTCGGCGTGACCCCCTCCGGCGCTGCCGACCGCGCCGCCGCCGCGACCGCCAACGTGGCCGTGGGCAATCCGCGCGGGGCAACAGTGCTGGAGAATATCGGCGGCATTAAGCTCCACGCGCTCACCGATACCGTCATTTGTGTCACCGGCGCGACCGCGCGTGTGCGCCTCGGCGAGATGCCGGTCCACCTCGCCCGCCCCGTGCTGGTCACGGCCGGGCACACCGTCACGGTAGACCCTGCAACAGTAGGCATGCGCAATTACGTGGCCATCCGCGGCGGCATTATTGCTGAATCCGAGCTTGGCTCCGCGGCCACCGACGTCCTTTCTGGCCTTGGCCCGGACCCGGTCACCACCGGCGATGTCATCGGCGTGCTGCCGCGCTCTACCGGCATGACCGACGCCCAGCTGGCCAACCCACTGCGCGTGCGCGAAAGCTCCGACGGCAAAACCCGCGCCACCTTGCGCTGCGTGCTCGGACCGCGCGATGACTGGTTTGGCGATAATGTCTCCGCCTTCCTGGACACCGAGTGGAACGTCACTTCGGATTCCAACCGCGTGGGCCTGCGTCTCGATGGCGAAGAGACGATTGAACGCGTTAAAGACGGCGAGCTCCCCTCCGAGGGCATGGTCGCCGGCTCCATCCAAATCCCACCTAATGGCAAGCCCGTCGTCTTCCTGCGCGATCATGCCGTGACCGGCGGCTACCCGGTCATCGCCACCGTCTTGGAAGAAGATATTGATATTGCCGCGCAGCTGCCACCCGGCGCGCGCGTGAACTTTGAACTCGTTGCACCCCAAGCCTTGAACACTGGAGAACAGAATGCAGATTAAAACCGTCCTCATTGCTAACCGCGGCGAGATTGCCGTGCGTATCGCCCGCGTCGCCCACGACTTGGGCATTAAGTCCATCGCCATTTATTCCGAAGCGGACGCAGGTGCCCTGCATACCCAAGTAGCGGATGAAGCTTATGCGCTGCCGGGCAATACCGCGGCCGATACCTACATGAACGTGCCCGCGCTGCTTGATATCGCGGTGCGCGCCGGTGCCGATGCCATCCACCCGGGCTACGGCTTCTTGTCCGAAAACGCCGACTTCGCCCGCACGGTTACCGAGGCCGGCATGATCTGGATTGGCCCTTCCCCGGAGTCCATCGAGTTGCTCGGTGACAAGATCGCTGCGCGCCGCGTGGCCGAGGAAGTCGGCGCGCCACTGGCACCGGGTACCTCCGATCCCATCGATGACTGGCAGGAGGCCCGCGCCTTCGCCGAAGAGCACGGTCTACCCATTGCCATCAAGGCTGCTTATGGCGGTGGCGGACGCGGCTTGAAGGTCGTGGACAATATGGAAGAGATCGAGGGAGCATTTAACTCCGCCGGCCGCGAGGCCATGGAGGCTTTCGGCCGCGCGGAGTGCTATGTGGAGAAGTTCCTCACCCACCCGCGCCACGTCGAGGCCCAGGTGCTGGCCGATACGCACGGCAATGTGCGCGTGCTCGGAACCCGCGATTGTTCCACCCAGCGCCGCTTCCAAAAACTCATTGAGGAGGCTCCGGCGCCCGCGCTTTCCGACGCCCAACGCAACGGCATCATCGAAGGCGCCCGCTCCATTTGTTCCAAGGTAGGCTACACCGGCGCCGGCACCGTGGAATACATCGTCTCCGAAGACGGCACCATCTCCTTCCTCGAGGTCAACACCCGTGTACAGGTCGAGCACCCGGTTACCGAGGTAGTCACCGGCACCGATATCATCGCCGAGCAATTCCGCATCGCGGCCGGCGAGCCGCTGTCCTTCGATGCGGATCCGGAGTCCCACGGCCACGCTTTTGAGTTCCGTATCAATGCCGAGGACATCCTCAATGGCTTCGCCCCGTGCCCCGGCACCATCGTCTCCTTCGAGCCGCCGACCGGCCCGGGCATCCGCGTAGATTCCGCGGTACGCTCTGGCTCTATCATCCCGCCGTACTATGATTCCCTGATTGCCAAGCTGGTGGTGTGGGGCCCTACCCGCGAGATCGCCCTGGCTCGCGCCCGCTTTGCCCTGCGTGAGTTCACCGTCACCGGCGTGCGCACCGTGCTGCCGTTCCACCGCGACATGATGGATGAGCCTGCACTCATCGGCACCGCCGCCCCAGCAGACGATGCCGCTGCCGCCGGCGCCTCCGAGATTGGCGTATTTACTGACTGGGTGGACCACAACTACCGCCCGTCTGCCGCCAACCAGGTAGAAAAGGTCGAGGCCATTTACACCCAGCGCCGCACTGTGGCCGTAGAAATCGACGGCAAGCTGGTCAACGTCGGCGTCCCCGTGGACTTCCTCGCCGCGCCGGGCGCCGCCTCGGCCGGTGGTTCTGCCTCCACCGCACCATCTTCGGCCGGCGCGCAGTCCACCGATGACAATGCGGTCACCTCCCCGTTCGAGGCCAACCTCGTGGCCTGGAACGTCGCGGACGGCGATACCGTGGCCGAGGGCGATGCAATCGCCACCGTCGAGGCCATGAAGATGGAATCGGCCATCAAGGCTCCGCGCGGCGGTACCATCAAGCTCCTGGCCGCAGAAGGTGACCGTTTGGATTCCTCCAAGGTCATCGCGACCATCGATTAGCGCTCGCTCCATCGTTATGCACCTCATCTTGAATGTGAGGTGCATAACTTTTTAGTACAGTTGTGGTCATGCTTTCCCAGTCTGTCGCCTCCGAGTTGCGCGAGGCCATCTCCGCCGGCGAGTTTCAGCCGGGCGAGCAGCTCAGCGAGGTCAAGGCGGCTGAGCGCTTTCACTGCTCGCGCAATACCCTCCGCGAGTCTTTCACCAGGCTTGCCGCGGAGCGCATCGTCGAGCGCATCCCCAACCGAGGCGTATTCCTTGCGACGCCCGATGCAGACTACATCCGCGATCTCTTCGCTGCCCGCGCGGCCATTGAACCGGCCGCGGTACGTTGGGGCGCTTTTGCCGACGCCCCCTCACTCGTCACCCTGACTTCCTCTGCCTTCGACTACGCGGCACGCGGCGAGCACCAGGAAGTCTCCGCCATCAATCAGCGCTTCCACCGCGCGCTGGTGGCCGCGCTAGGCTCCCCTACCTTGAATGAGCAGATGGATAATCTGCTCGCCCGCATGCGGCTCACCTTCTTGCTAGCAATCCCGCGGTACCCGCAGCTTCATGCGGACCATATTCAAGGCAATATCACCTTGGCCACGCTTATCGCAGATGGAAAACGCCTCGAGGCCGCCACGCTTTCGCATGACAGCCTCATGAATACCTGCGAGAAGATCCTCGCCGTGCTGGACGATTAAGGAATGAGAAAATCTTGATCGCGGGCGTTGGTCACGAGCATCTGGCCCGGTGCGTGCGTAATAGCTAAGCGCGGCTTAGATTCCATCACGATGGCCTGCGGGGTCACACCACAGGCCCAAAAGACCGGCAGGCAGCCCTCCGGCACTTCGCCCGGATCACCAAAGTCCGGGCGGTTCAAGTCCTCAATGCCAATGGCCGCCGGGTCACCCACGTGGACCGGGGCGCCGTGAACTGATGGGTAACGGGAGGTAATCCGCACGGCATCGGAGACCTGCGCGGCCGGAATCGGGCGCATGGAGACCACCATGGGCCCGGAAAAGACACCGGCCGGGGTGGTGGGAATCGTGGTTTTAAACATCGGCACGTTGCGCTGCTGGGCAATGTGCGCGACCTCAATGCCGTTATCCTGCAGCGCAGTCTCAAAGGTGAAAGAGCAACCGATGAGGAAGCTGACCATGTCTGGGGTGTAGTACGGGGTGGCGTCGGCAAGCGTGACTATATGCTCGCCGTTTTCAAAGACACGGTAGGCCGGAATATCGGTGCGGATGTCCCCACCCGGCAGCAGCTCGGAGGTGTACTGACCGGCTTCCAGCACGCCCACAATCGGGCATGGCTTGGGATTGCGCTGGGCAAAAAGTAAGAAGTCAAAGGCGTATTCCTGCGGCACGGCCAGCAGGTTAGCCTGCATGAAACCGCGGGCATGCCCGGCGGTGGTGGCCATGTCATGGCTGCGCGCATACTCACGCACTTGCTCTGGGGTCTGCATTATGCCCACAGCTCGGTGATGCCGGAGAAGGCCTTGAAACCGATGAAGATGGTGAGCACCCACGCCAGGGCGCCGATAACCAGCAACCACTTGGGATACTTATAGCCCTGTAGGAGGTCGCGGCGGCGCCAGGCCACCCACATCACGAGGGCGAAACCGATGGGCAGGATAAGGCCATTGATGGCGCCGGCGAAGATGAGCAACTTCTGTGGCGCGGAGTTGATGGCTACGAAGACTACCGTGCACACCGCAATGAAGATAATGGTGAGGATATTGCGGGTGCGCGTCGAGGTGCCCTGGGAGGTCACGAAGGATACCGAGGTATAGGCGGCGCCGATAACCGAGGACAAACCGGCCGCGAAGAGGACCACGCCGAAGGCACGCAGGCCAAACTCGCCGGCGGCATTGTAGAAGGCATCGGCCGCGGTGTTGTCTTCCGAAAGCGCCACGCCGGTGGCGACCACACCGAGAACGGCCAAGAAAAGGAGCATACGCATGATGCCGGTGACCACGATGCCGCTCACCGAGGTAAAGGTAATGTTCTTGACGTTTTCCACGCCGGTGTGGCCGGAATCGATAAGTCGGTGCGCGCCGGCAAAGGTGATATAACCACCTACGGTGCCACCAATGATGGTGGTAATGACGAAGAAGTCGATCTCGCCCGGTGCGACGGTATTCTTTAGCGCCTCGCCCACCGGTGGCTGGCTGACCACCGCAACGTAGAGCATAAGCAAGATCATGACCGCACCTAGGACCGCTACGAGGCGGTCGAGGGCCATACCCGCCTTTTTGGAGAGGAAGATGAAGATCGCGATGGCCGCGGCAATGACGCCGCCGATGCGCGAATCGATGCCCAACATCGCGTTAATGCCTAGGCCAGAACCAGCGATATTGCCGATGTTGAAGACTGCGCCACCGATAAACACGAATACGGCAAGCACCCAGCCCAGGCCAGGGAGCACGGTATTGCCCAAAGTATTGGCGCGCATGCCGGTCACACACAGCACGCGCCACACGTTGAGCTGGATGGCGATGTCGACGAGGATGGACAGCATAATCGCAAACGCGAAGGAAGCGCCCATCTGCACGGTAAAGACCGAGGTCTGGGTCAAAAATCCCGGACCGATGGCGGAGGTGGCCATAAGGAACATGGCACCCGCCATGGCGCCGAGGCCTTTGGGCGGAGTCTTGTCCCCCGCCTGCGCCGGAGTGGCGTGTGATGTCTCAGCACTCACTAGATTTCACCTTTCGTGATGCAGGTCGCATTAGTTTGTGATGCGCATCATCTTAAAGGTTGCTATGCCTTTTGTTCAACAACTTTTATGTACTACGGGGTGGCGCGGGGGTGATCTAGGCAACTTTCCCGCCGCGTTTTCCCAGGTGGCTAGAGATTATCCGCAATGCCTCGTCCGCCGCTTTCACCTCGCTGGAACCAAAGCGCAGCACCACGTATCCACGGTTTTCTAGCGCTCGCTGCCTCTTTATCTGCTGCTTGACCACATGGGCGGGTGTCTCGCCATAGGTACCGTCATATTTGGCATCGCCATCGACCTCAAGTACCAGCCAGCCATCGAGACAGAGATCCGCCCGATACTTCCCGAGCAACGGTTTCTGCGGCTCAATTTTCACCTGCGGGAAACCCTCGATAATGAGGGCTCGCAGATAGGACTCATAGGGCGATTCCGACCCGCCATACGCGTGCTCGATAACCTTACGCATAGCTGCTTGTCCCCTAGTGCGCCGCATTTTTGCCAGTTCTTCGCGCAAGTCATAGGTGGTGACGTCGTGTTGTCTGAGCGCAGAATCGGTAGCTACCAGACCATCTGGGAAGCCGTGTAGCCGGGCGATTTCGAGGCAGGTGCGGGCGGGATTCGTGGCGCGCACACCCGCTATCGACACCATGGAGTCCTGGAGGGACTTTACCCGGCGGTACCGGTAGCCTTTCGCGGTGAGCCTGCGTGGGGGAACGCTTCCCGAAGGCACCGCTAACTCAACCTCCTCCCCTTCCCTAGAAATTACCCATATTCCCCACAGCCGCGCGGCCGATTTGCTGATGAGGACGGCGCGGTGAGTGCTCCACCCGGCAGCGACTACTTTGGCGAATTGTTGTTTATGGCGCACCCATTGCCTCCAAGTGGCCGTGGGAACGGCGACCCAGGGCGCTATCTGGGTGAGCTCCCCGCACTGGAGGGCTAAATGGTGCGGACTTTCGGCTCCGGCGTAACGAAGGTTGATGAAGTGATCTGTAATCATGGTTTCATCTTCACGGCTGGAGGGGCGGAGCACGCGTCATGAGGCTCAGGAAGGTGAACTTCCGAGGACCTTGAGTAGGGGGTGGACGGAACTTTAGGTCGAAGGAGATCGGGCCGAATTGAGGGCGTTGAGGCTGAATTGAGGGCGGGTTGTGCTCAGATCGGCTCGATCGCATTCGACCTAAGGGGAAGTAGTTCAAAGCGGCGGTGTGGGGGATAATTCAGCAGCGCTGTTAACCGTGCTTTACTAGAGATAATGGAACCCATCGAGCTCTCAGAACTAACCGGTACGCAATCGCGTACCTACGGCACCCGCAAGATCACCTTGGATATGGTCTCAGCACCAATCCACGTTGCGGTCGCGCTCTGGGACGAGCGTTGGGATTCCGCCCCCAACGGCACCATCGAAGGCTGGGTCATCGCGGTCAATACTAAACAGACGCGTTTTGTGCGCCGCGGCCAAACGAAGAAGGGCGATATCGTCGATATCGCCGTGCGCGAGGTCAAACGCGCACTCAAGGGACTCGACGGGCGGGTGTGGATTGTCACTGGTCGCAGGCAAAATGCGTTGCGAGCGGCACTCACGGCAGACGGTTTCACGGTGACGGGAAGCTTTGCGGGAGAAAATAGGGCTTCGAAAAGCGCGAGCTCTGTGCGCAGAAAACAAGCCGGCATCACCGCACGAAAAGCGCGCAAGATGGGTGAGGCGCCGAAAAAGAAGCAAGCGGCACAGGTAGAGACGCCGAAAGCACACTGGTGGCCGAACTTCTCGCGCGCCTCCTCGTGGCCCAAGGGCGACGTGGTTCGCATAGCCACCGATGCTTCCTCGGATACCGTATTCAAGGGGTCGATGTGCTTCGTTGCGGGAAACGGCGACTACCGGTTACGAACTCGAGAAACCAAGGCGAGCACGGATGAGCTCGAGCTCGAAGCACTGACGCTCGCGCTGAAATACCTCCTCAAGGTGGGTGCGCGCAAGGCGGTTATTGAGTCCGATTCCGTAGCCGCTTTGGAGGCGGTCGAGCAGATTGTGCATAAGCGCGGCTCTAAAGCATCGCGACCGGGGCGCACGTGGCGAGGGGTGTCTTCGGGTGCGCGGTCCCGATTCCAGCAAGCTTGGGGCGATATCCAAGGCCAATGCGAGGTCGACATTCGCCGTGTGCTCGGGCATGCGGGCGATCCGCTGAATCGGGCGGCTGACCAGATTGCGTACATGGGGTTGCGCGCGATTGCGCATCCGATGAAGCAGTCTCGCGAGACTCTGCGCGAGGGAATTCAGAAAGCCCTCTCGGCATTGTGATCCGAACGCTTAGGGCTTTGGGGCTGATCTGATCAGGCCGAATTGAGCGAGTTAAGGCCGATCTGAGGCGGCCCGGTCTTCAGATCAGCCTGATCAGTATGGACCTTACGACAAAAGGCGCGCTGGGAGGGTCGCGGCTGAGCCGAGCCGGGCTGCAGAGTTAAGCGAGGCGGCGGGCCCCGTCTCCCGGGCGGGCCACCAAGAAGGTGGGTTCTGGGAAGCTGCGGGATGCTGCGGCGTCGTAAATGGTCTGGGCGGTGGACTCGACGTCGGAACGCGGGATGAGCGCGATGACTGCGCCGCCGAAGCCGCCACCAGTCATGCGGGCGCCGATTTCGCCGGCCGCGGTGAAAGCGGAGTCAAGCTCGGGGGTCGTGACTTCGTACAGGTCGCGCAGGGAAATGTGGCTTTCGCGCATGAGGCGGCGGAACTCTGCCGGGTCGGATGAGGTGAGCGCGGTAGCGGCGGCTAAGGTGCGCTCAGTCTCTTCCACCACGTGGCGCACGCGGCGGCGGTAGAGTTCAGCCTCCTGGGGGTTAACGGTCGCGGCGAAAGCGACGGCATCCGGGATTTCACGGATGGAGCGGCCAGCGGCAGCCTGGACGGCGTCGATGATGCCACGGCGGGAGGCATATTGGCCGTCGGAAAGCGTGTGCGGGGCATTGGTGTCCGCGATGAGCAGCACCATGTCTTGGGCCTCGATATTGAACGGCACGCGCTCGACGGCACCGGTGGAAAAATCCAGGAATAGCGCCTTGCCGCGCTGGCCGAGGAGACTGGCGTTTTGATCCAAGCCGCCGGTAGAGGCGCCAACCACCTCGTTTTCGGCGCGGATGCAAGCCTGGGCCAGCTGCGCGCGGGCGGCGTCATCGGGAGCTTTGCCGTGGCAAAGCTCGTAGGCGGCCACGGCCACGGAGCACTCGAGGGCGGCGGAGCTGGACAGGCCAGAGCCGACGGGGACATCGGAGACGATGGCAATATCGAGGCCGGTGCAGGTCAGAACGTCCGCGGCAGTGGCGGCCCAGACGGTGCCGGCGACGTAGCCGGACCAGTCGGAAGGGTGGCCGCAGCGGACTTCGGAGAGTGGGAGGCTGGCTTGGGCAACGCTGCCGTCGTATTCGGAGGCTATCCGGAGAAGGCCATCGGTGCGGGGTGCGACGGCGACGGCGGTGTTTTGTTCCAGCGCAAAGGGAATGGAGGCGCCGCCGGCGTAATCGATGTGCTCGCCGATGAGGTTGACGCGGCCGGGAGCGGCCCACACGCCGGCGGGCTCGGGCGCGTCCGGGAAGGCAGTGGCGAAGAGGTCGCGGGCTGCGGCGGCAAGCTCCGCATCGCTGCGGGTGTCAATCCAGTTAAGCATCCCAGATCTCCTTAAAGCGGGCGGCGATGCGCTCCGGGGTGGTGTCATTGATCCACACGGCCTGCGAGGACTCGGAACCGGCGAGGTACTTCATGCGGCCGGGCGATCGCATAAGCGAAAAGAGCTGCAGGTGCATGCGGATACCAGGGCGCAGTGCTGGGTCAACCGGGGCTTGGGTCCAGCCGGCGATATACGGGGTCTTCTCCACACCATCGAAGAAGCGGTCCACCGCGGAGTACAGCTTTTTGAGCAGGGGCGCGAGGTCGGCACGTTGGGCGCCGGAAAGCGCGGCGAAATCGGGGACCTGTTCATTGGGCATGACCATGGCTTCCAGCGGCCATTTGGCGGCGGCGGGAACAAAGACGGTGAAGTGCTCGGTCTCGGCAATGATGCGGGTACCAGCGGCGCGCTCACGATCGAGGAGATCCTGAAAGAGGTCGCCGTCGTAGGCCCGGGCGGAATCCACGATGGACCGCAGGCGGGGCGAGAGGAATGGATAGGAATAAATCTGGCCGTGCGGGTGCTGGAGGGTCACGCCGATTTCCTCGCCGCGGTTTTCAAAGGGGAATACCTGCTGCACGCCGTCAATCTGTGATAGTGCAGCGGTGCGATGTGCCCAGGCCTCGATCACGGTGCGGATGCGAGATTCGGGCAAGTCCTTGAAGGATAGGGCTGGGTCCTCGGTAAAGCACACCACCTCGCAGCGGGCGCGGGCAGGAAGGCGCGGCACCATGCCGAGCAGGTTATCGTCCTCCGGATGCTCGATGTCCGCGGTGGTGGCAAAGGACGGGAAGCGGTTTTCAAAGACCACCACGTCATAGCTGGGGCTGGGGATCTCCGTGGGCAGCTGGCCTTCGCGCGTGGGCGCCAGCGGATTCTCGTTGGCTGGTGGCAAGAAGGTGCGGTTCATACGGTGGGCGGCAAAGGCCACCCAATCCCCGGTAAGGGGATCCCGGCGCATTTCGGAAGCGGGGGCGACGGTGGGGATATCGCGGGCGTCGACAAGCACGCGGTCGGGGTGGGGTTGGTCGTCGAAGTAGAGGATCTCGCGGCCGTCGGCAAGCGCGGCACAGGTAATCTCAACCATTAGTTTTCTCCTGGGATAGTGATGGGCTTCAGGCGCGCCCACAGCACAAAGGCAGCGGCCACGGCCAGCAAAGCAAGGCTTGCCCATAGGTTATCGCTGGCGTTCTTAGCTTGCCCGGTATCCGGGTTGATGCCTGGGTCAAGGAAGAAATAGCAGCCGAGCAAAATTAGGCCGTAGAGGCCGAGGAGTGCGGCGATGACGTTGCGCAGGTCGAATGCGCCCGCGCGCTTTTTCTCAGACATGTTGGGCTCCTTAGGCGAAGATGACGTTGAGGGCTACGGCCATCACCAGGCAAATGATGCCCAGCGGGACGGTCTGCTGGTACCACGGCAAGGACTTTTCGGTGTAGTCCTCAAAGTGATCCTTGGGGGTCACGGAAGAAACAAAGCCAACCAGCTCGCTATCCGGCTTGGGCTGGGTGAACAGGGTAACCACGATGGAGACTAGGATATCCACCACGAAGGCGACACCGGCCGCCACAAAGGCCGTGCCTTGGCCGGGCAAGTTGATCATGTCCGTGAAGGATGCGACGTACCAGAAAGCGATGGCAGAACCAGTACCGGCTACGAGTCCGGACCAACCGGCGTGCGGGGTCATGCGCTTCCAGAACATGCCCAGGATGAAGGTGGCAAACAGCGGCGCATTAAAGAATCCAAACAGGGTTTGCAGGTAGTCCATGATATTGCCAAAGTTTTGCGCGAGCAGCGCGGTAAAGATGGCAATAGCGGTGGCGATAACCGTGGCGATGCGGCCGAACTTCAGGTAGTAGTCATCCTCGCGGTCCTTGACCACGTAGGTCTGCCAGATGTCATAGGAGATGACGGTATTAAAGGCCGAGATATTCGCGGCCATGCCGGCCATGAAGGAAGCGAGCAGGCCGGCGATCGCCACGCCTAGCAGGCCATTAGGCAAAAGGTCGCGCATGAGCAGCAGGATGGCGTCATTCGGCTCCGCGCGCTCTTCCATCAAATCGGCCACCGAAACGGAGGCGACCATGCCCGGAATGACCACGAGGAAGGGCACAAACATCTTAGGGAAGGCGCCGATGATCGGGGTCTTGCGGGCAGCCGAAATGGAATCCGAGGCCATGGCGCGCTGAACTTCCACGAAGTTGGTGGTCCAATAACCAAAGGAAAGCACGAAGCCGAGGCCGAGCACGATGCCGATGACGGACCACACCGGGTTCTCAAAACCGGAGATATCCGTGCCCGGCCAGGTGTGGAAGTGCGATTCCTGGGCCACCGCGTCCTTCAGCCCGCTCCAACCACCAACGCGGTTCAAACCAATGATGGTCAGCGGGGCGAGTGCAGCGACGATGACGAAGAACTGGAGGACCTCGTTATAAATGGCAGCCGAAAGGCCGCCCAGGGTGATATAGGACAGCACGATGAGTCCGGCCACGAGGAGCGATACCCACATCTGCCAGCCCAGCAGGGCCTCTACGATGGTGGCCAGCAAGTACAGGTTCACGCCGGCAATAAGCAGCTGGGCCACGGCGAAAGAAATCGCGTTGACCAGGTGCGCGGCGTTGCCAAAGCGCTTGCGCATAAACTCCGGCACCGAACGCACCTTGGAGCCGTAGTAGAACGGCATCATCACAATGCCCAAAAAGACCATGGCCGGGATGGCGCCGATCCAGAAGTAGTGCATAGTTTGGAAGCCATACTCCACGCCATTGGCGGACATACCGATGATTTCCACCGCGCCCAGGTTGGCCGAGACGAAGGCCAGGCCGGTCACCCAAGCGGGCAATCCCCGGCCGGAGAGGAAGAAGTCGATGGAGCTAGACACTCGGGCCTTGGCGGCCCAGCCGATGCCTAGCACGAAGAGGAAGTAGATGGCTACCAAGAAGTAGTCCACCCAGGAGGCATCGAGCCTCAATACGGATTCAGCAGTCTCCATGGCTGACCTTTCTAATTATTGTTCTCTGCTGCAAGGCGCAGCGTGAATCTCTGCGGTTTCTGAGCGCTCAGGCGCACGAGGTCTTGACCGCTGCGCAGCGCATTCGGCGGCGCGCTCATGGGCTCCACGGCTAATGCCTTGCCGGGGCCGCCTGCCCGCGGGAAATCGGCCGGGGTAAACATCTGCACCCAGTTCAGGCCTTCGCCCATCTCCAAGCGCACGCCCTTTCCACCGGCCGAATACACGGCCGTCAGTGGGCCTTCGCCGTGGAAGCAATCGTCCCAGTCCACCTCGGCGATAGGCTGATTAGCGATACGCACCTGCTCCGTCTTTCCGGTAGGCAGGTTGCGGGCGTTTAGCAGGTAGCGCTTGCCGACGTCCACACTGAGCACCGCTTCCTCCGCCCCTGCCCCTTGTGGGGAGAGGTAGAGGTGCAGCCCATAGGCGAAGGGAACCTCGCCGGGCTCCGTGGTGCGTGCGGTCAGCTGGTGGTGCAATCCCTGCTCATCGAGGGCGTAGGTGGCCTCTAGTTGAATCGCCCACGGCCAGCCCCGGCGCGGCTCAATATCAAAGGCGAGAGCCACCCGGTTGGCCGAGCGTTCCTTGATGCGCCACCAATCCACCGCGAATCCATGGATGGCGTTATTGCGCTCCGGCTCGTCGATCTCCAACTGGTGTCCGGTCCCCTGCCATTCAAACCAGCCATCTTCGGTGCGATTTGGCCACGGCGCCAGCACCACTCCGGCCATCAGCGGCGGCTTGCCCCCATAGCTTTCTACCAAGGGCGCACCGCGATAGGTCAGCGCCTTGAGTGCACCGCCGAATAGACCAATCTCGGCCGCATAATCGCCATGAGCAAGTGCGACGCTGGGGTAGTCAGCGTCAGGGCCAGCCGCTCCTCCACTGGTCATAACAAAGACCTTTCTGGCTATAACTTTCGTTGGATTTAGCATAGGAGCACTGCGAAGCGTCGGTCAATCGTTTGCATAACTGCCGGCTCAAACCCACGGTTTCAGCAGCTCACCGCCCTTGAGTTAACCTCCAGTTAACCTCTTTCGGGGTTGGAAGCGCCGGTGGACAGCGGGCCGCCACACCGGACGGGAACCCTACCCCTGCATCCGCCGCCACACTATTCGCGCCGCGGAGTGTGGCGTAGCCAAGACTTCACGCAGGTAATTGCGCGGCATCAACCGCCACGGGGTGCGCGCGGAATGCAGGTGCACGGCAATGCCCAAGTGCCAAGCCCACAACGCTGTGCGCAGGATATGAAAATCATTGGTCACCACGTGCAATACGGCATCCGGGGCCAAGCGGTGGGCATTCTCTAGATTTTCATTAGTGCTCGTGGCTTCCAGTTCCACCACAATGCGCTCGGCCGGCACGCCACGTTCGATGAGGTATGTAGCCATTGGTCCCGCCTCACCACGGCCGGAGACAATGATGCGCTGACCGCTATAAAGCGCCAATGCCTTATCAAGGCGCGAGCGCAGCATAGCACCGGGATAGCCATGGGTTACGCGGGAACCCAAGACGAGAAGCGGGTCAGACATGGATACCAGCATAGACTTGCCAGCTCTTGACAGGAAGATGGAAATAGCCGTACCTTTAACTCCAATGTGCAATCGATTGCACCCAGGAGGGCCGGACACCGGCTCACACGCCCAAACCAAGGAGGACAGCATGGCCGGAACCACGCTCAAGGACGTGGCCGCTGCTGCCGGAGTATCCATTTCTACCGCGTCCCGCTCACTCTCGGGCAACCCAGCCATCTCGGAGTCCACGCGCCAACGCGTCAAGGATACGGCTATCAAGCTCAACTATAGGCCCAATGCTCAAGCCCGGGCATTGCGCAGCTCCCGCTCCAATGCCATCGGCCTGGTTATCCCCAGCCTGGACAATGCCTACTTCGCCGCGATGGCCGCAGCCATCGAAGAAGCCGCCGATAAGCAAGGCCTAGCCACGATGATCACCAGTTGCGGCGAGGATCCACAGCGGCTGGTCAAGGCGCTCGATGCCCTCATGGAACGCCAGGTGGACGGCATTATCGCCGTACCGCTCGAAGGCGCCGAAGAAGCACTCGAGCAGGCGCGCAGCTACCGTCCACTCGTGCTCATTGACCGCGCCCTGGGCCAAATTCCTGCAGTGCTCTCAGACCCGCACACGGGAATGCAACAGGCCGTGGAACAGCTCAAGGGGAAGGGGCACACGCACATCGGCTACCTGTCCGGGCCGCAGGAAACCTCCACCGGCCGCCAGCGCCTCCACGCATTCAAGGCCGCCACCCGCGGTATGCCTACCCATATCCACCACGGCAGCTATCGCCACCGCGAGGGCTATAAGGGTGCTATCGCACTCCTGCAGGAAGGCGTCACCGCGCTCATTGCCGGAGATTCCATGATGACGGCCGGCGCGCTGGAGGCCTGTCATAATGCGGGCAAGCGCATCGGAGAAGAAATCGCGCTCGTCGGCTTCGATGATTTCATCTACCTGCGCTTCCAACCCTTCCCTATCTCAGTGGTAGACCAAGATGTGGCCAGAATGGGCGAGACCGCCACGGCCAAGCTCATCGCGGCCATCAATGATAAGCACCAACCGGAAGGCGAGGTGCTAGAAACCCGCTACATCCCGCGCATGTCCACCGCCCACCGACTCGATGGGACCACGCCATGAGTGACTGCGTTTTGCGCCTAGACAATGTCACCAAGTCCTTCGGACCGGTGGAGGTTATTAAGGGGGTAGACCTCACCGTCCGCCGCGGCCAGGTGCAGGCCTTGTTGGGTGAAAATGGCGCGGGAAAATCCACCCTCATCAAGATGATTGCCGGCGTGCACGAACCAGATTCCGGCCGCATCCTGGTAGATGGCACAGAGGTAAAAATCCCAGATACCAAAGCCTCTGAGGCGCTGGGCATCGCCACCATTCACCAAGAGCTCAACCTTGTGCCCACCATGTCCGTGGCCGAGAACATCATGCTCGGGCGCACCCCACGCCGCTTCGGGTTGGTCAATCGCAAGCACCTCAAGGCACAAGCCCAAGCGGCACTGCGCCTTATCGGCTTGGACGTGGACCTAGACATGCCGGTGGGTGAGCTGGGTGTGGCCAAGCAGCAGCTCGTAGAAATCGCCAAGGCACTGTCTATGAACGCGCGCATTCTCATCCTGGACGAGCCCACAGCCGCGCTCACCGGCAAGGAAGTTGATGCACTCTTTGCCGTGCTCGAGGAGCTCAAGGCCAAGGGCGTGGCCATGGTCTTTATCAGCCACCACCTGGAGGAGCTGGCGCGCATTGCAGAGACCATCAGCGTGCTGCGCGATGGCTCTTTCATCGCCGAGGTCCCAGCCGATACGGACGAAGACGAGCTGGTACGGCTCATGGTCGGCCGCGAGATTGACAATCAGTACCCGCGCGAGGTTCCGCCTGAGCGCGGTGAGGCCCTGCTGGAAGTCTCCGAGCTGACTTCCGCAGGCGCCTTTCACGACGTCACCTTCACCGTCCACGCCGGCGAAGTCGTCGGCCTCGCCGGGCTCGTAGGCGCCGGCCGCACCGAAATCATCCGCGCCATCGCGGGCGCTGACCCATACGATTCCGGCACCATCCGCGTCGACGGCACGCAGCTGCGCAGCGGCGATATCCGTGCCGCCATCCGCGCCGGCGTGGGTCATATCCCCGAAGACCGCAAGTCCCAAGCGCTAGTTCTAGATGCCTCCGTGGGCGATAACCTCGGCTTCGCCACCCTCTACCCCACCGCTAAGGCAGGGCTGGCAGACCGCAGCGGCCAACGCCGCCGCGCCGGTGACGTAGCAGAGAAGCTGCGCATTCGCATGGCCGATCTCTCCCAGCCCATTCGGAACCTTTCCGGCGGCAACCAACAAAAGGCGGTCTTTGGCCGCTGGGTATTGGCCGGCTCCAAGGTCCTCCTCCTCGATGAGCCCACCCGCGGCGTCGACGTCGGCGCCAAGGTAGAGATTTACAACATCATCAATGAGGTCACCGCGGCCGGCGGCGCCGTTCTCATGGCCTCTTCTGATCTGCCCGAGGTGCTCGGTATGTCCGACCGCATCCTCGTCATGTCCGGCGGCCAACTCGCCGGCCAGCTCCCCAAGGACTCCACTCAAGACGAGGTCATGGCCTTTGCCGTATCTAACGTGACCTCCGCTACCTCTGCCTCTGCTGCCGCACCTGCCGGCACCAACCCCAAGGATGAAGCATGACCAAGAATCGAGTAGTTAACTGGGCGATGAATAATGGCGCGCTCGTCGGCCTCATTGCCCTGTGCATCGCGCTGTTTATCGCTACGCCATACTTCCTTACCGTGGCGAACCTGCTCAATATCGGCATCCAGGCCGCCACGGTGGCCATCTTGGCCTTCGGCATGACCTTTGTCATCGTCACTGCCGGCATCGACCTCTCAGTGGGCTCGGTCGCCGCGCTCGGCGCCATGGTCTCTGCCTATATGTTCTCCACCGCGGGGCTGCCTGGCTGGCTTACCCTGCTCCTCGGCCTTTTCGTGGGCGCGCTGGCCGGAGCCATCTGCGGCATGGCCACCGCGTGGGGCAAGATCCCCTCTTTCATCGCGACGCTGGCCATGATGTCCATCGCCCGTGGCCTCACCCTGGTCATCTCCCAGGGCTCGCCGATTGAAACCGCGCCAGCCGTTAACGCCTTTGGCGGCGATATCGCAGGCTTCCCCGTGCCCATCATCATGATGGTGATCGCTGGACTCATCTGCTGGTTCATCCTTGAGCGCACGGTACTCGGCCGTTCCATGTATGCCATCGGCGGCAACCTGGAGGCCGCCCGGCTCTCGGGCTTGCCGGTCAAACGCATCCAGATCGCCGTCTTCGCGCTCTCCGGCTTCTTCGCCGCCTGGGCCGGCATGGTCATGGCCGGCCGCCTCGAATCCGCCCAGCCGCAGGCCGGCACCGGCTACGAGCTCGATGCTATTGCGGCCGTCGTCATCGGCGGCGCCTCACTCTCCGGTGGTCAGGGGAAGGCTACTGGCACTCTAGTCGGCGCGATCTTGCTAGCGGTCATCCGCAATGGCTTGAACCTGCTCAACGTCTCCTCCTTCTGGCAGCAGATCGTCATCGGCCTAGTCATCGCGCTGGCCGTCGGCTTCGACGTCATCCGCAATAAGACGGCCAACTAAGGAGCACCCGCCATGAAAAAGCTCATCGCCACCCTCCTCGTGCCGGCCCTCGCGCTGGGCCTTGCCTCGTGCAATCGCTCGGAAGAAGACCGCAACCGCATTACTCTAGCGCTGTCCACGCAGACCAACCCCTTCTTCGTCGAACTGCGCCACGGCGCGCAGGATAAGGCCAAGGAACTCGGCGTTCCGCTCGATATCCAAGACGCCTCCGATGACCCCGCCCAGCAGGTCAATCAGCTGGGCAATGCCACCTCGATGGGCGCCAAGGTCGTCGTGGTCAACCCCACCGATTCCGATGCCGTAGCCCCAGCCGTGCGCGGCATCAAAAATGACGGCGTGCCCGTCATCGGCGTGGACCGCGACGTCAACGGCGTAGAACTGGATTCCATGGTGGCCTCCGATAACGTCGCCGGCGGCGCGCAGGCAGCAGATAAGCTCGCCGAGGCCATCGGGGAAACGGGCGATATCCTCATCCTGCAGGGCACCGCTGGTACCTCCGCCTCGCGCGAGCGCGGTAAGGGCTTTGAAGAGCAGATTGCGAAGTATGGGGATATTCGGGTCGTCGGCAAGCAATCGGCGAATTTCGACCGCACGGAAGGCCTCAACGTCGCCACCAACCTGCTGCAGGCCAACCCGAATATCAAGGCCATCTTTGCAGAGAACGATGAAATGGCGCTCGGCGCGGTCGAAGCTTTGGGGGCACGGGCCGGCTCTGAGGTCAAGGTGGTGGCTTTTGACGGCACCTTCGATGGCCTCAAGGCGGTCAAAGATGGCAAGCTAGAAGCTACCATCGCCCAACAGCCCGCAGAGCTCGGTGCCCGCGCCATCGAACAAGCCGCAGCGCTCCTGCACGGTGGCGCGGCGGAGAAGAACGTCCCCGTCGAGGTCATCACCGTCACCCGCGACAATGTGGAGGATTTCCAATGAGCAAGCTAACCGTTGTCGGTTCCATCAATGCCGATCTCATCGTGCACGCCGAGCGCCACCCGCAACCCGGCGAGACCCTACTGGGCTCTGGCGGCGACATCTTGGCCGGGGGCAAAGGCGCTAACCAGGCTGTCGCGGCCGCACAGCTGGGCGCCACTGTGGCCTTCGTGGGCGCGGTCGGCTCCGATCCTTATGCCGAGCCTGCCATGCACTATATGCGCACCTCCGGCATCGATCTCGGCGCTGTGGAGCAGGCCGATACCAATACCGGTCTCGCCGTCATTACTGTCTCGGCCGATGGCGAGAACACCATCGTCATCTCCCCCGGTGCCAACGCGCTTGTCGACGCCCCCTTTGTCTCCTCCCGCGCTTCCACCATCGCCGATGCCGATGTAGTCCTCCTCCAGGGCGAAATCCCCGCCTCCGGTTTCCAGGCCGCGGTCGAGGCGGCCCAAGGCCGAGTGGTGGTCAACCTCGCGCCCGTGGTCAAGGTCGACCGTGACTCGCTTCTGCAGGCCAATCCCCTACTAGCCAATGAACACGAGGCCGGGCTCATCTTGGACCAGCTCGGGCTGCCATCTGAAGGCGCCCCGCGCGAGCTCGCCCACCGCCTAGTAGAGGCCGGCTTCCGGTCCGTCGTGCTGACCCTCGGCGCCCACGGCGCCTACGTAGCCACCCCGGAGGGCGGCACGGATATCCCCACCCCGCGCGTGACTGCCGTGGATACCACCGGCGCCGGCGATGCCTTCGCAGGTGCCTTCTGCGCCCAGCTCCTCACCGGTGCCTCGCTTGTCGATGCCGCCACTTTCGCCGCCCGCGTCGGCGCCTTCGCCGCCACCGGCAACGGCGCGCAACCGTCCTACCCCACCACCGAATCCGCCCTGCCGGAGGTCACCGATGCGTAAATCCGGCCTGCTCAATCCCGCGCTCACCAGCGCCGTCGCACGCCTCGGGCACACCGATACCTTTGTCATCGCTGATTGCGGCCTTCCCATCCCCCACGATGTTCCCGTCATCGACCTCACGCTGACCTTCGGCATCCCCACCTTTGCCGATACCCTGGCCGCCCTCCTTGAGGAGGTCGTGGTCGAAGCCGGGACCATCGCCGATACCACCCCGCCCGAGGTGCGCTCCCTGCTTCCCGCGGTACCGCTTACCGAGGTCTCCCACGATGACCTCAAGCGCGAGGTCGCCCGCGCTTCCTTCGTCGTGCGTACCGGTTCCACGACGCCGTTTGCCAATGTCATCTTGCGCTCCGGCGTGCCCTTCTAGCATTCGTCGACGCTACAGCGCGGAAGACCAGAACTTCTTCCTCGCCCTACCCCATTTGAAGCAATTCCCCGCCCGAAAGTTTAAGGCGCTCTCTCCTCCACCCCACTGGATGCACCAGTACACAACAAGCACGTCTTGCCGAAAACCTCCGCGGTTGTGGCTAAAACGTGCTTGCCTCATTCACCCCCTGTTCCGAAGAGCTACTCTCCCAGCAGCTTGTCGCGCAGGTTCTTATCCTTCTGCTCGACCTCTTCGGCCATGTGCTTTTGGTAATCCACCATCTTGTCTTGGATGGCGGGATCGCCAGCGCCGAGGATGCGCGCAGCAAGCAGGCCAGCGTTTTTTGCACCGCCGATGGAGACGGTGGCTACCGGCACGCCACTGGGCATCTGCACGATGGATAGGAGGGAGTCGAGGCCATCGAGATCCTTCAGTGCGCGGGGGATACCGATGACCGGCAGCGGCGTGGCCGCGGCGACCATTCCTGGAAGATGCGCAGCACCGCCGGCGCAGGCGATAATCGCCTTCATCCCGCGGGTATGGGCTTCTTTCGCATAAGCCAGCATCTTTTCCGGGGTGCGGTGGGCGCTGACCACGCCGACCTCGAAGGGGATGCCGAAGTCCGCGAGGACCTGAGCGGCGGGTTCAACGGTGGGCCAATCGGAATCGGAGCCCATGATGATGCCTACGTGCGGTTGCATAATGTCCTTTCTACAGGCAGGAATTTAAGCCCATTTGGCGTGCACGAGGAAGTGTGCGGCCTGGCGGGCAATGGTCAGGGTCTCGTCGGTATCTTCACCAGTGACGTTGACGTGGCCAATCTTGCGGCCAGGGCGGTGATCCTTGCCATAGAGGTGAATCTTGGCCTGCGGATAGCGCTCCATTACTTCACGAACGCGCTCCGGCATAGGCATAGCGGGATCCTCGTCGGCACCTAGGACATTGGCCATCACGGTCACGGGCGCCAGCGTGTCGACTGCGCCCAAGGGGAGGTCGAGCACGGCGCGCAAGTGCTGCTCAAACTGCGAGGTGACACAGCCATCCTGGGTCCAGTGGCCGGTGTTATGCGGGCGCATGGCCAGTTCGTTGACGGAGATATCCTCGCCCTCGGGGCCGTCGAAGGCAAAGAGTTCGACGGCCAGCACACCGGTCACGCCGAGGGACTCGGCGATGGTGAGACCCAACTCGGAAGCGCGCTGGGCGAGTTCCGGTGCGAGGCCGGGGGCGGGAGCGATAGCCTCGGCACAAATACCGTTTTCCTGGCGGGACTGGGTAATCGGCCACACCTTAGCCTCGCCGGAAGGGCGACGGGCAACGAGGATGGAAAGCTCGCGGGTAAGTTCTACCTTTTCCTCTGCCATCAGCGGGGTTCCGGCCTCGAGTAGCTCGGAGACCAGCTCATAGCAATTTTCGGCCGTAGGGAACCACACGCCCTTGCCGTCGTATCCCCCACGGCGGGCCTTAAGGCACACGCGGCCATCGACGGCGTCGAAGAAGGCGCGGGCATCGGCCACCGAGTCAATGGCGGCAAAGCGCGGCACGGGAGCGCCAAGCGCGGCGAGCTTTTCCCGCATCTTGAGCTTGTCCTGCGCGTAAATAAGAGCGGTGGGCTGGGGCTGGACGTTAAATCCGGCGTCGATAAGCGCGGCGGAGTGCTCGTTGGGCACATGCTCATGCTCGAAGGTAATGGCATCCGCGTCCTCTGCCACGCCGCGCAGCTCCTCCAAGGAGGTGTAATCCCCCAGCACCACGTCCGGGGTGACCTGCGCGGCCGAGGAATCCGGCTTGCTAGCCAGAATCCGCAGGTGAATATCGAGTTCCGCGGCGGCCGGCTGCATCATGCGGGCCAGCTGGCCGTCGCCACAAACAGTTACAATAGGCTTTAAGTCACTCACGTCCCCCAATACTAGCCTGGATACTATGTTCACTCGTCATACCATCTTCCAAAACTCACTCATGACCGCTTTGCTGGACGGCATTTATGACGGCGAAATGACCATTTCAGAACTGCTAGGCAAGGGCAACTTCGGCCTAGGCACCTTTGATGGCCTCGACGGTGAGATGATCATCTTGGATGGCACCTGCTACCAACTGCGTGGCGATGGCTCCGCGCAGATTGCGGACTTGGATCAGCGCACGCCCTACGCGGTGGCCACGAACTTTGTCCCGCGCATTACTGCCGACGCCCCCGCGGGCCTGCGCCGCGATCAACTTTCCGAGTTTATCGATAAGCTCGAGCCCTCCGCTAACTACATGTACGCGGTGCGCATCGCGGGCACGTTCAAGGAGGTAACCACCCGCACGGTAGTCAAGCAAGAAAAGCCCTACCCTCCAATGTCCGAGGCCGTTGGCGGCGACAAGGAGCTGCATTTTAAGGACGTCGAGGGCATCATCGGCGGCTTCCGCACCCCCGTGTATGAAAAGGGAATCTCGGTACCAGGCTGCCACGTACACTTTATCGACGCCGCCCGCACCTCCGGTGGCCACGTGCTGGACTACGTAGTGGATAAGGCAACGGTTGAGCTCTGCCCCGCCTCCGACCTAGAGCTGCGCCTGCCGTTGACACAGGAATTCAGCCGCGCCAACCTCTCCCCCGAGGATCTAGATAGCCAGCTGCACACCACCGAGGTTAAAACCAAGGGCGATCATTGATAATCTCTGCCACGCGCTTGGGCTTGGCCACATTGGGAAAATACATCGCCCGGTCCCAGCCGTGAATCGCTAGGGACACCCCGCCCCGGCGCTTGCGGGCGCCGCGGATATCCTGCAGCGGAATCGAATCGATATTGCGGCCCTCGCGCGCGATGACGCGCCTATTAGTCACGATGAAGCGCTTGCGGCGAGCCTTATAAAGGGGAATGACAAAGCGCCAGATTCCCAGCAGTGCCCATACCACGACGAGGCCGTTGCGCAGCATCGGGTCTACCGCTTGGACATCGCACCAGCCGATGGCGATCCACAGCAGGCCGGTGATAAGGATGAGTTCGAGGAAGGGGAAAATCAGCGCGCGAAACGGCGCGGAGACATCCGCGCGCTTGACCTCACCTTGGCCCATCTTCATTAGTCCCATAGCTACGGATGCTACCTCGCGTGTCTACTGTTGTGGGCGCAGGTGCGTGACATCGCCTGCGGAGTAGTATTCGCCGGCGACCATGATGCGGCCGTCCTCGCCGATGCCATCGACGTGCCCGGTGACATCGCCGGACGGAGTCTCTAGGCGTACCTCTTGGCCCAGCGAGGAGCAGACTGCCCGGTAATCGCGCAGAAGCTGCGGATCTTGGTTCTCCCACTGCGCGATGCGGCGGCGCAGGTTCTTCAACACGGTAATGGTCAGCTCGGTACGGTCGGTATCGCGGCCTTCGAGCGCGAGCGAGGTGGCCTTTTCAATCGGTAGGCCCTCACGCGTCAGGGTGACATTGATGCCCATGCCTACGACGACGCGCGCAGAAGGTGCGGCACTACCTACGGCCTTATTGACCTCTGCTTTGTTGACTTCAGCTTTATTGACCTCAGCCTTATTAACCTCGGCCTTGCCTACCTCCACCTTGGTGAGCTCGGTCTTCGGCGCGGCTTTGAAAGCTTGGCCCACAGGACCGGCCTCGGCGAGGATGCCGCACAATTTATTGCCGTCGATGTGCACGTCGTTTGGCCATTTGAGCACGGTGCCCTCGATCGAATCGGTCACCGCAAGGCCCGCGGCCAGCGGCAAGGTGCCCAAGTGCTCGAGGGATTCCGGCAGCAAGAGCACGGAGAAGATTACCTGGGAGCCGGCCGGCGCGGTCCAAGTGCGACCGAGGCGGCCCTTGCCGGAAAGTTGTTCGTCGGCAAGTAGTACGGTGCCATCCGCAACGTTGGTGGCCTGCATCAAATCGGTATTGGTGGAGCCGGTCTTTTCCACGAAATCGATGGTGGTGAAATCGTCTGCCAGCGCGGTGCGAATGCGTTCCAAATCAAGTGCAGTCATAAGCTTCAAGGATACCGGCCACCAATGGTGCTAGTGTGTTGCGCATGGCAAAGGTCACTTTTGAAAAGGTCAACATCACCTACCCCGGTGCGAGCGCGCCCACGGTAAAGGACTTGGACCTCGATATCGCGGACGGCGAATTTCTGGTACTCGTTGGCCCTTCAGGTTGCGGCAAGTCCACCACGCTGCGCGCCTTGGCGGGTCTGGAACCTACATCCAGCGGCCGCATCACCATCGATGGCAAGGATGTGACCAACCTGGAACCGGGCGATCGCGATATCGCCATGGTTTTCCAGAACTACGCCCTCTATCCGCACCTGACGGTGGAGGAAAACATGGGCTTTGCATTGAAGCTCGCGAAGCTCCCCAAGTCCGAAATCAAGGCCAAGGTACACCAGGCGGCGGAAACGCTCGGCCTGACCGAGTACCTCAAGCGCAAGCCGAAAGATCTTTCGGGCGGTCAGCGTCAGCGAGTGGCCATGGGTCGGGCCATTGTGCGCGAGCCGAAGGCTTTCCTCATGGATGAGCCGCTTTCCAACCTGGATGCCAAGTTGCGCGTGCAGACCCGCGCGGAGTTGGCCAGCCTGCAGCAGCGCCTGGGTACGACGACGGTGTATGTCACCCACGACCAGGTGGAAGCTATGACCATGGGCGACCGCGTGGCGGTACTCAAGGACGGCGAGCTGCAGCAGGTAGCTCCGCCGCGCGAGCTTTATGACGCCCCCGCGAACGAATTCGTCGCCGGTTTCATCGGCTCGCCAGCCATGAATATCTTTGACTACAACGGTGGCCGCGTAGGTGTGCGCCCAGAAAAGATGTTTATCAATAAGGGACCGGTGGGCTTCCAAGGCGTCGTAGACATCGTGGAAGAGCTGGGCGTCGAGTCTTATGTCTACGTCACCGTGGGCGAAAACCGCTTTGTTGCTCGCGCCGAAGGCACCCCGCCACAGCGCGGCGAGGAGGTCGTACTGACTTTCAATCCACGCGAGGCCCACCGCTTCGATCCAGAAACGGGCCGCCGCATCGCGCAGGACTAGGCCCGCGAAGGGCGCTGGGCTACTGCGCCGCAGGTACGTAGTCCAACCTCCCGCCGCCCCTTTACTACCCCCATTTAGAGTTAAATAGGCCAAAATTATCCACCTTTTGGTTTCCGTATTTTAGGTTTAAAGAACCGAAAGTTTTCCGAAAGGTGAATTCCATGAAGAAATTCCTGCTTCGCACCACCGTTGCGACAACCGCAGTTTTGGCACTGGCCGGCTGTTCTTCTTCCTCCTCCGATTCCGCTGCGGGCGGTTCCTCCGAGGGCGGCGCGGATGCGCGCGGCCCCATCACCTTTGCCATGGGCAAAAATGACACGGACAAGGTAACCCCCATCATCGAAAAGTGGAACGAGCAGCACCCAGACGAGAAGGTCACCCTCAAGGAGCTGGCCGGTGAGGCCGATGCCCAGCGCGAAACCCTGGTGCAGTCCCTGCAGGCAGGCAGCGATGACTACGATGTCATGGCGCTGGACGTGGTATGGACCGCGGAGTTCGCCGCCAATCAGTGGCTCCAGCCGCTCAATGGCGACTTTGAAACCAATACGGATGATCTTTTGCCGGCCACCGTGGAGTCCGCTACCTATAACGATGTACTCTACGCCCTGCCGCAAAACACCAACGGACAGCTGCTTTTCCGCAATACCGAGCTCGCAGATAAGGCACCAGAGAAGTTTGCGGATCTTAAGTCCGCGTGTGAGGCACTGGACAAGGGCAAGAACTGCCTGACCACCCAGTTCAAGCAGTACGAGGGCCTAGCGCTCAACACCGCTGACTTTATGGAAGGCTGGGGCGGCTCCGTCCTGGATAAGGACGGCAACGTGACCGTGGATTCCCAGGAGGCCAAGGACGGCCTGCAGGCCATGGTGGATGCCTACAAGGAGGAGACCATTTCCAAGGACTCCACCGCCGCCACCGAAGAAGAAACCAATATGGCCTTCACCGAAGGCAAGACCGCCTTCGCCATGAACTGGCCATATATGTACTCCAATGCGGTTGACGCCGGCATCGACGTCGAGGTTCAGGCCCCGCTGGGCAAGGACGGCGTAGGCGTGTCCACGCTGGGCGGCTATAACAACGGCATCAATATCAACTCCAAGAATAAGGGCACCGCGCTCGACTTCATGAAGTTCATCATCAACGAGGACAACCAGAAGTCCTTCGCGGAGCAATCCTTCCCGCCGGTCTTGGCTTCCATCTACGATGACCCGCAGCTGCAGCAGGAATTCCCGTACCTGCCGGCACTGAAGGAATCTCTGGAGAACGCAGCACCGCGTCCGGTTTCCCCGTTCTACTCGGCGATTTCTAAGGCCATCCAAGACAATGCCTACGCCGCATTGACGGATGGCAAGTCGGTGGATGATGCCACCGCCGATATGAAGGCGGCCATCGAATCGGCCTCCCAGGGCTAAACGCCCAATCCGGGTGAGGTAGGCGGGCACACCGCCGCCTCACCCTTTGTGGTTTTCACTCCCCTAATGGGGATAGAATCGAGCCAATACTTAGCATTTCTTGAACAGAAAGGCGGTCCAGCGTGGCTATAGCTTCGCCGACTGCGTCCAAGGGGGCGCCAAAGGGAGCGTCGGCAAGCGCGCCGAAGCCCCAGCGCAAGAATTATGGGCGCGTGGCCGGGCTGATTGCTCCGGCGCTCATCGTGCTCGCCGTAATCATCGGCTACCCCATCATCCGCGCCATTGTCCTGTCCTTCCAAGGCAATAGGCAGCTCAACCCGCAAACGGGGCTTTTTGAGGAGGGCGGCTTTGCCGGGCTGGAAAATTACCTGTACTGGATTAATAACCGGTGTGTTTCCGGCACTGGCCAGATTTCTACCTGCCCGCCGGGCGTTATCGCCACGGACTTTTGGCCGGCGGTAAAGATTACGCTCTTTTTCACCATCGTTACCGTGCTACTGGAGACCATCCTGGGCATGCTGATGGCGCTCATTATGAATGGTGAGTACCGCGGCCGCGGCCTGGTGCGCGCTGCGGTACTTATTCCCTGGGCCATTCCTACGGCCGTCACGGCCAAGCTATGGCAGTTCATGTTCGCCCCGGAGGGCATCATCAACTCGCTGCTTGGTGCGAACATTGCTTGGACCACGGATCCCTTCTATGCTCGCCTGGCTGTCATCATCGCGGACGTATGGAAGACAGCACCATTCATGGCGCTGCTCATCCTGGCCGGACTGCAGATGATTCCGAAGGACGTTTATGATGCCGCTCGCGTGGACGGCGCCAACCGTATCCAGGCTTTCTTCCGCATCACCCTCCCGCTGGTGCGCCCAGCACTCATGGTGGCGGTGCTCTTCCGTACTCTAGACGCTCTGCGCATGTATGACCTCCCGGCCATCATGATTTCTAGCTCCTCCAACTCCCCCACCGCGACCATTTCCCAGCTGGTGGTAGAGGACATGCGCCAAGGCAACTTCAACTCCGCCTCCGCGCTTTCCACCCTTATTTTCCTCCTCATCTTCGTCGTCGCCTTTATCCTCATCCGCTTCCTTGGCGCGGATGTCTCCGGCAGGAAGGCAGCTAAATAATGCGTAAATTCGGACACTACGCCGGCATCATTTTCATCATGTTCTGGGGACTAGCTCCCTTTTACTGGATGCTGGTGACGGCGCTGCGAGATCAGCGATTCACCTTCGATACCACCCCGTGGCCCACCCACGTAACGCTGGATAATTTCCGCGATGCCTTGGCTACCGATAAGGGAAATGACTTCTTGGCGGCGCTGGGAAACTCGCTGCTTATCTCCCTTGTGACCACCGCTGTGGCCGTGCTCATCGGCGTCTTTACCGCCTATGCGCTCTCCCGTTATGACTTCCCTGGTAAGGGAATCGTCACCGGCATTATCCTGGCCGCCTCCATGTTCCCGGCCATTGCCTTGGTCACCCCACTCTTCCAGCTCTTTGGCAACCTGGAATGGATTGGTACCTACCGCGCGATGATCATCCCCAATATTTCCTTCGCGCTACCGCTTACGGTCTACACGCTGCTGAGCTTTTTCCGTCAGCTGCCCTGGGAACTGGAGGAAGCAGCCCGGGTGGATGGCGCCTCGCGCTCCCAGGCTTTCCGCCTCATCCTCCTCCCTCTGGCGGCGCCGGCGCTATTTACCACCGCAATCATCGCTTTTATCACCACGTGGAATGAGTTCATGCTGGCCAAGCAGCTTTCCACTACCGATACCGAGCCGGTGACCGTAGCCATCGCACGATTTTCCGGCCCGTCCGCTTTCGAGTACCCCTATGCCGCCACCATGGCCGCCGGCGCATTGGTGACCATCCCATTGGTCATCATGGTGCTCATCTTCCAGCACCGCATCGTCGCCGGCCTGACCGCTGGCGGTGTCAAGGCCTAATGCGCCGGGCCATGCTGTGGGATACCGCCTTAGGCTTCCTCGGATTCTTTAGCGTCCTCGCGGTTATCCAAGCTGTACTCAATCTCTCCCATGACTCCCCCGCCCTCTGGCCCGGCCTCCTGGCCGGTGCCCTGTGCCTCCTTACCTATCTGACCTGGCGGGCGAAAAGAAAGGACCTCTCATGAGCTGGTACCACAATGCCATCTTCTACCAGGCCCTCGTCGGCTCCTTCAAGGCCGATGGCGATAAGGAGGTAGGCACGCTACGTGGGGTCATCGATAAGCTGGATTACCTACAATGGCTCGGCGTGGACTGCCTGTGGCTCTCGCCTTTTTATGCCAGCCCCTTGCGCGATGATGGCTACGATATCGCAGACTACTACTCCATCCATCCGGATTACGGCACGATGGAAGACTTTGAAGAGCTCATTGCGCAGCTGCACCGCCGCGGCATGCGCATTATGACGGACCTAGCGCTCAATCACACCAGCTCCGATCACCCATGGTTTCAGGCCTCCCGCACGGATCCCACCGGACCCTATGGCGATTTCTATGTTTGGGGCGATGACCCAGAGCGCTATCCCGAAATCCGTGTCATTTTCACCGACGTGGAAACCTCCAATTGGACCTGGGATGACAAGCGCGGCCAGTATTACTTCCACCGCTTCTACTCCCACCAGCCGGATTTGAACTACGACAACCCGGCCGTGCAGGAGGAAGTATTCAAGATCTTGTCCTTCTGGATGGACAAGGGTTTGGACGGCCTGCGCCTCGATGCCATTGCATATCTCTTTGAGCGCGATGGTGTAGGCGGCGAGTCCCTGCCGGAAACAATCGAGTTTGTGGAGAAGATTCGCTCCTTCATGGACACCCACTACCCGGATGCGGTGCTCATCGCGGAGGCCAACCAGCCTCCGGCCGAAACCATGCAGTTCTATGGCAAGGGCGAGCGCTTCCACATGGTCTTCAACTTCCCGGTTATGCCGCGGTTGTACCAATCATTGGCGCTTGGCGACGCCACCCCGGTCTACTCCATCCTCGACGAACTGCCCCAGCTTCCGGAAGGCTGCCAATGGGGTACCTTCCTGCGCAATCACGATGAGCTCACCCTGGAGATGGTGGACGATGACGTGCGCGAGCTGATGTATGAAGCTTTCCTCCCCGATGATGAAATGCGCGCCCATGTGGGCATTGCCCGCCGGCTGATGCCGCTGATGAATGGCGATCGCCGCAAGGTGGAGCTCATGTTCTCGCTGCTGATGACCCTGCCGGGCGCACCGTTTATCTACTACGGCGATGAGATTGGCATGCTCGATGACACCACGCTCCCGGACCGCTATGCGGTGCGCACCCCGATGCAGTGGGACGATTCCGAACACGCCGGTTTCAGCATCAACGCACCATCCCGGCTGCCGGTTGTAGGCGGAACGTCTGTGGCCGCCCAGATTGAGGACGCTGCCTCGTTGCTCAATACCGTCCGCTCTATGATCGCCCAGCGCCATGCCCACCCTGATCTCGGCACCGCACCGTGTGAGCCGGTCGAGACCGGCGAAGCAGCGATCCTTGGCTACCAGCGCGGTGATCTGCTGTGCCTGCATAACTTCGGCGATCGCTCCATCGACCTCGGACCGGTGGAGCTTGGCCCTTATGGCTACGCCTGGCTACCGGCTTAAGTTCTTAGCCTCATCACCCGCTGCGACCTAGCCGGCCCACTGGCAGTGAGGGTGCGTCTCAGTCAGCTCTACAAGGCTCGCAGCCTGGCGATTGAATGGCCATTAACTTAAAGTGAATAAAATTCAGATTTTTCTCATTCTCGAGTTGCGAGAATTCCACGGTGCCTTAAAGTCAATAAGCGTTCAGGTATTTGAAAACCTTCCCTGGGCACATAGTCAATTCACATCATCACCCAACTCGAAAGGACTACATCATGGAAGACATCTTGGTAGAAGGCCTTCTGGCAGCCCTCGGTGCAGCACGCGACCTCGGCTTCGAGGTTCTCGAAAACCTATCCGGCGTCTTTGAGGCCGCCTCTGCTTCCTCTGAAGCCTCCTCCCAGAAGCTGGAGGGTTCCTCGGAGGCAGCAAAGGGCATCTACAACATCATTGACGCTATCGGCTAATCTGTACCGGCCCAAAGGCCTGCACAGCAAGACCGGTTACCACGCTCCTCTTGTGGCGTGGGAACCGGTCTTTTTGACTATCGCTCTCCTCTCCTAGTGAGAACGCTAGCCCACTAAGCTCACGGCTGTAACCCGCAAATGGATCGAAGACCTAAACGACAAAATGCTCCTCCGAGGCGAGAACGAGCTATCGTTCTACCTTGGAGGAGCACTACTTTAAACCGAGGTTACCTCAGTCGTTTTTAATCCCACACAGGTGTGTCTTCGAGGCGGAGCTCGGAATAGCGCGCCTCTGGTACAGAGGCCGAGTACGGCTTACCCTGGACTTCCCACTGTTGATCAGAGTTGCAGCGTACATCCTGACCATCAGTGTCGAGCATGGTAAAGCCCCACACCAGTTTGCCCTGCGAGTTCGCAGGCAGAGTGTACGGACCAACCACCTGGTTTAGTTTCCAATGCTGCTCGCTGACGTAGTTGAAGCCATAGGTCTTGGTCAGCACCTTGGCCAGATCGCCGGTACCTTCAATAGATCCGGAGACCTCGATGGTCTGAGTGCGGGCTTTGGTGACGGTGTGCTTGACCGGTACTTCCTCAGCGTTGCGATTAGCCACGCTGGTGGCATCAGTCTGCTTGAACCAACGTCGCTTTGCAGTGACGTAGGTGCCGTTTTCACCCGGCGTCGAGCAGTGCGTGCCCGGCTTGTAATCGTCGTTCCAACGCTGGGGCAGCTCAAAGTCCCCACCGAAATCAGCAGCGTGGGCAACAGGAGCAGCCACCAAGCTCAGCGACGCGAGGGCGCTAGCGATGGACTTCTTGATCACGTTTAGCCCCAATCGTTGTTATCGCGAGTGGAGACTTCGACGTGACGTTCCTTAGGCAGGGAAGCCGTGAAGGTGCCACCGTTGGGCTGCCACTTGTGGTCGGAGCCACACACGGTCTTCTGGCCCTCGAAGTCAGAGACAACCCAACCCGCACGCAGAACGGCGGTCTTGCCCGGAGCGATGTCATAAGGGCCGACCTGCTCGCCAACCTCATAGGACTGGCTGTCGGTGTAGCTGGAGGAGAAGGTGAAATTGATAAGATCCAACAGCTTAAAGTCGACGCCAGCAGACACGTTCCAAGTCTTGGTCTTAGTCTCCTTGATAGAGCGGGTAACAGGCAGCGGCTCATCGTTGTAATTGGACACGGTCCAGGAACCGGCGGAACCATCGAAGTAGGTGCGCTTGATGTCAACGGTCTGGCCGGTGTCACCCGGGTTGGAGCAACGCTCACCGATGGTGGTCGGGTTAGCCGGACCCAAGTCGCGCTGCGGCAGGGCGTTAGCGGCCGGAGCGAAGATGAGGCCGGAAGCAACGGCGAGAGCCGCGGTAGTAGAAGCAATCTTGGACTTGAACATGGAACTTTCTCCTTGTGTAGGTGTGGTGGGATTTAGTAGATGGTCTGGGTCGGAACAGGCAGGTCGCGGAATTCGTCCGGAGTGACGTCCTCGGTGCGGGTATTGCCGGCCTTATCGGTGATCTTGGCCTCAGCCCAGAAGCCGCTCGGGGCGGAGGTCTGCTTGTAGTTAGAGGTGAGGTCGTAGTTTCCGCTCTTGCCGCAGTGAATCTCGCGATAGTTGATGCGGGTCATGGTGGTGCCATATTCCACACGTACGCGCTCGCCTGGCTTGAGGTTGACATGCTTGAGCTCGGTGCCGACCGGCATGTAGGCACGCTTTACGGCACCGACGGACTCCAGCCAGCCCTTCGGAATATCGCCGCGGTTGCCCTGCCAGTTGGTGTATGGGGCGTGCTCGGCGCCAACGACGAAGTCAGTGACCGGTGCAAACTCGTAGTCACCCTCGGACCAGTTGAGGAAGTCCGTGGAGTAGCCAGCCTTGCGGTAGGTCGGCTTTACCGCGGTGATGTCCAGCGGGTACCAAGAGGTATCGCCGGCTTCACACTTATCGCCTTCCTTTGGCCAGGATGGATCGCGCTGCATGTCCGCAGACGGCTGCATGATCTCATCCTTCTTCGGATCGGCGATCTTCTCTAGGCTCGGTCCCGATACAGAGGTGTAGTTACCCTCGATCGGCTTGGAGTTTGCACCTGGGGAACGGGATGGAATTTCCATGGCCAGGTCGGACACGGAGCCGTCTGCCTTGATGATGTAGGCAAAGGCGTAGCGCTCGGCCGGGCCCTTACCGCGGATGACATTTGCGCCTGGGATGTTTTCCAAGCGGTCATCGTTGCAGCCTACGAACATGGAGATGAAGTCCTTTTCAATGACGCCGTATTCGACGCGGAAGGACTCACCCGGCTTCAGCTTCACAGGGCCGAAGGTTTCTTTATCGCGCCAGCCGTTGGTCATCTTCAGACCGATATCGGACTTAGCGGTGGTGTCCCAACCGGAAGGCAGCTTTGCCTTGGAATTGGCGTCAATCTCGTGATTGGTACCAGTTTCTACCTCGGCGGTGTAGGGCACTTCTTGGTTGGTGGTGTTTTTGAACTGCAGGGTGCCGTCGCTCATGTAGCGGCGGCCGGTTTCTGCAAAGCGCCATTCGCGCTCTGCATTATCGCCGGCGGCACTGCAGCTCTTATAGAGGTTGGAAATGGGATATGCCTGCGGCATCGGGGGAACATCTCCCGCGTGTGCCACTGGCGTGAAGAGAGCCGCTACGGCGAGCGGTGCGAGCAAACGCAGTCCCTTTTTAATCACCAGAAGACCGTCCTTAATAGATCGTTAAAAATCAGGGGAAACATTCATGAAGACTCAGATAATCATAAGGGCTTACAGGACTCACATCAATAGTTGAATGAAAATCTTTCTTCTTCCTTCACCCGCCTTGAGGTGCGATAATCAGCGCTCACCTGCCTAGCACTGCAGGATACTTACAATAGACTCTACCCCCAGATTAGGGCCCTATGACTTGCTTCCTTTCAACAAACTCCCAGGTTTTATGCACCGCACACACTGTGGTGGCATTTGACACACAACCGTTTTCCACTCCGCGTTCCCGCAGCGTTCCATTCCGCATTGAGCGGGGTGCGCTAGTAGTGTTGAGGCCTATGACTGACCTGAAAACCACTGCCGGCAAAATCGAGGACCTGGACGCCAAGCTCGCCGAGTCCCGCGCGCCGCTGGGAGAAGGCGAGCCGGCCGCCCGCACCCGCGTGACGCAGCTGCTCGATGAGGGCTCCTTCGTGGAAACGGACGCGCTAGCCCGCCACCGCTCTACCGACTTCGGTCGCGAGCATGACCGCCCTTATACCGATGGCGTGGTCACCGGCTACGGCACTATCGATGGCCGCCGCGTGTGCGTCTTTAGCCAGGACGGCGAAATCTTCGACGGCACGATGGGTGAGGTTTATGCCGAAAAGCTCACCAAGGTATATGACCTCGCCATCAAGACCGGCGTGCCCATCATCGGCATCTATGAATCCACCGGCCCGCGTGTGCAAGAGGGCATCGTCACCATGGCCGGATACGCCCGCCTCATGGCGCGTGTCTCCCAGGCTTCGGGTCTCATCCCGCAGATTTCCGTTATCGCGGGCAATACCAGCGGCATTGCAGCGTTCGCACCCACGTTTGCCGATGTCCTCGTAGTCACCCAAGGCACCGCTCTCCACCAGGCCGCCAGCCACGTGGCCGGTGCGGAGCCAGAGACCTTTGGCGGCGCCGCAGCCCACGCAGAGTCCGGCACCGCTCACCTGGTGGCCAGCGACGACAAGCAGGCTTTGTCCCTCGTGCGCGACGTTTTGGCTTACTTCCCCGCCAATAACCGGGCCGAGGCGCCGCGAGTGGAAGCCGGTAGCGTCGCAGACTTTGATTTGAACGCCGTCATCCCGGATACTGCCGCGCAGGCCTATGACATGAGCGATGTCATCAAGGCTGTCGTCGATGAAGGCTCCTTCTTCGAGTTATCCGCCGAGGCCGCACAAAACATCCTTACCGGCTTTGCCTACATCGACGGCCGCGCCGTCGGCATCGTTGCCAATCAGCCACTGGCACTGGCTGGCGCCCTAGATTCCGCCGCCGCAGAAAAGGCCGCACGCTTCGTGCGTACCTGCGATGCCTTCAATACCCCCATTGTGGAATTCGTGGACTCCCCAGGCTTTGTGCCTACCCCGGAAGAAGAAAAGGCCGGCCTGCTGCGCAGGGCGTCGAAGTTTGCCTATGCGCAGGCTGAAGCGAGCGTCGGCAAGCTCACTGTGATCACCCGCAAGGCCATCGGTCCGGCCTACGTATTTATGGGCGCCAAGGACCTCGGCGCGGATTTGGTCTACGCGTGGCCCACCGCGGAAATTGCCGTCACCCAGGCCTCCCAAGCTTCCCTGGCCATCTATGGCTCGGAGGACAAGGAAGAGGAGATGGACGAGCTCTTCTTACACCCATATGCCGCAGCGGAGCGCGGGCTGGCCGATAATGTTATCGAGCCAACGGCAACCCGCCACTACCTGGTAGAAGGCCTGCGCCTGCTAGAGCGCAAGGCCGTAGCCCAGGTACCGAAGAAGCACGGAACCGTTTAGGAGGGGAAATGTCTGCACCTGAAATCAAGGTAGTCAAGGGCAATCCCACCGAGGATGAGCTCGCGGCCCTGCGCACCGTATTGGCGCAGATGAGCGCGAAGCACTCGGGCGCTACCGGCGAGCGCAATGAATGGGGTAACCCTGCCGAGCGCTTCGAGCGCTTTGGCGCGCAGCGCGTCTACAACCCCTCCGCCTTCCATACCGTGCGGTACTTCTAATGCGGCTTATCCTTGCCTCCCAATCACCCTCGCGCGCGTCTATTCTGCGCGGCGCGGGCGTGGAGCCCGTTTTAGAGCCGGCCGATATAGACGAGCGCTCCCTCGAAGCCTCGCTCGCGGGCCACCCACCGGCCGATATCGTGGCGGCCTTAGCCTCCGCCAAGGCCGAAAAGGTGGCCGAGCGCTACCCCACCGAGCCCGTCATCGGCGGCGATTCCATGCTGCTGCTCGACGACGAGCTACAAGGCAAGCCCCATACCGAGGAAGCCACCATCGAGCGCTGGCACCAGCAAGCCGGCCGCACAGCCGAGCTGCTTACCGGCCACTGCCTCATTTTTGGCAATAAACGCCATGTGGAAACATCCACCACCACGGTGCACTTTGCCCAGGCCAGCGAGGCCGATATCGCAGCATATGCCCACTCCGGCGAGCCTCTCCACTGCGCCGGTGCCTTCACCTTGGAAGCAATGGGCGGCTGGTTCATTGACCGCATCGAAGGCGATCCTTCCTCCGTTATCGGTTTGTCCTTGCCAGTGGTGCGCCGCGCGCTCTACGCCTTTGACCTGAACGTCTCCGATTTCTGGTAGCCACGCGTCGGCGTCGCTACAGTGGGGTGGCATGGAAATGAAAGACATGCTTGCCCCGAAACCCATTGAGCTGCCGGCCGATCCCGGCGCAGAGTCCACCTCGAACCTCGCCACCGGCATTGTTGCCCATCCCGATTCCCCGCTGCTGTGGGCACTTCTAGCAGAGCAGGAACTCAACCAGCAAAAGGGCTCTGAACCGTCCGCTTTCATCACCGCCTATGCCTACGCGCGCACGGGCTACCACCGCAGCCTCGATCGCCTGCGTGGTAATGGTTGGAAGGGTTGGGGCCCTGTCCCCTTCTCCCATGAGCCGAACCAGGGTGTCCTGCGCGCCATCGCCGCACTCGGCCACGCCGCCAAGGCCATCGGCGAGGACGGCGAATACGACCGCATTCGCCAGATGCTTTCCGACGCCGACCCGGAGTCCGTCGCCACCCTCCTCGACTAATCCTGGAGTTCCCGTATGCCTGCCGTGACACCGCGCCGCCTACGCCGCTTCTCCGCCGCCGTATTGCTTGCTACTACCCTGCCGCTCGCACTAAGCGCCTGCGGTGCTCAGGAGGATTCTTCTTCCTCCCAAGAGCCAGTCTTTTCCAGCCAAGCACCTGCCGAGGATGAATCCTCCGGCGGGGACGATGCGGCTTCCGCAGCAGCACCCTCCCCGTCTGAGTCCACCGATACGGGCGACAAGGAATCCACGCAGCAACAGGAAAAGGGCAAGGACGACGCGTGCGCGAAGCTGCCCAACGACCCGCGCAAGATCTACGCCTCTGGCACGGCCCCCGGACGCATGCCCGCTGATGACGGCAGCGATTTCAATTACTGGATCGCCGATATTGAGAACTCCTATGACCCGTGCGCCACGATTAGCTGGATCACCTTCCGCGGCTCAATGGGCGATTTAAATGGTCCGGCAGGCACCGGCGCCTCAATTGCTGATGGCATAGCCTTCTACGTCAATGGCGCTCCGGTAAAGGACATGTCCGTCTTTGACAAGGTAGAGAGCGTCACCCCAGTCTCAGACAACGAGGTCGATTTCACCTGGGGAGAGCGCAGCCGCTCAACCGCGGAGGGCATTACCGCCCACCACACCGTGCGCCTGCAGGCACAGGGCAATTCTCTTGAACCGGTATCCGGCGAAGTCGAGAAATTCAACAAGATGTGGGTTGCCCTTCCCAGCTACCAGCTGGGCACCTACGACTAACTTTTCGGCCGACATTTAATCACCTGGGCCTGCAATACAATGCGCCCCAGCGGAATTTCGCTGGGGCGCTCGTCGTTGCTCGCTTAATTGAGCAATCAGCTCATTACAGTGCTAGTCTATCTTGTCCAGGATGTCGCCGGTGTTTTGCGCAATGCGCACGTTAGCCACCATGGCTTCCAAGAATAGCCTGATGACAACCATGATTGCGTAGTAGATGACAGTGCTCAGTACCGCCAGGAAGATGAACGCAAAGATGCTTCCGAAGATGGCGGACGCGGAATCTTCCTGAATGCCATAAATGCCCATGCCGGTGGCGATTAAGAAGGCGCCGAGGAGGTGAAGGATCCACATGATGCCGCCAAGAATCATGGCGACCTTGTAGATTTCCTTCACATGGGTGAGGGTCAGGAAGTGCTTAAACTCGAACTCAAAGAGCCCGCCCAATATGCCGTCCTTCTTGCCCAAGCCCTTGAGGGTGTCACTCATCTGGCTCTTCTTATCACCAAGAGTCGAGCCAGAATCGGCAGAAGCTTCACCTGCTGGCGGGAACTGTTCGAATCCCTGGCTCGTGCTCTGCTGCTGGGTGTAACCACCGAAAACCGGCTGATCGTGAGCGGACTGGGCGGAGCCGAATTGGTTGCCGTTCGCAGCAGCATCCGACGACGCCGCATCCGTAAATGGATTATGCGCACGGGAGGCAGCTCCCTCGCCTGGGGTGGAGGACTTCGAGGAGGCCCAGAAGTCAGAGGAATTGCCCTCCGCGCTCGGCTGCGGGGAGGAAAGAGCACTCGAATGCCCAGACTCACCAGGCTTATCGGTGTGGCCGAAAGACTTCGTCTCCTTGGCATCAGTAGAGCCGAATTCCTTGGTCTCGTTCACCTCGGAGGCGCCGGCGTCTTCGGCGTTTTTCGCAGCGTCCTCGACCCGGTGACGCGGGGTCTCGGAAAAATCGCGCGGAGAAAAATCTTTCGGGAAGCCGTCGGAGTTGAAATCATTATCAGCCATAATCTGGTCCTTAGAAAATGCTTTAGGGGATGGTAGGAAAAGGCCCCACGGTCACCCGTGGGGCCACTTGGCAGAATACAGCGTGCGCTAGGCGTTCGCGTCCTGAACGCGACGAATCGCCTCGGCGGCGACCTTTTCTTGGATACCCATGTCCAGCTCGGAGGTGAAGCCAACGCAGGAGCAGTTGATCTCACCGAGGACATAGGTGTCGGTGCCATCGGGGGCATCGTCAAGCATAAAGTCCGCGGTCCAGATCAGGGGAACGTCCTTGGTATCGCCGAGTTTCTCAGCAATAACGGGGCGAGCCTTCTTAAACATCTCGAGCAACTCCGGCCAAGATTCCGGCTTGTCGTAGGTGTACTTTGCGCCGGAGAAGAGCGTGGCAGAGAAGTTGTCGCCGCCTTCGGCTGGCTTCTTGTGCACGATGAATACCGGCTCATCGCCCACGAGGAGAATACGGATTTCACCTTCCACAATGCGCGGCATAAAGCGCATGTCCACCAGCATGCCGTTATCGCCCTCAATGTACTGGTCACAGAAGTCCATGAAGGTTCCCAGCTTGTAGTCATGAGTCTGATTGTCTACTGCCTCGGTGCACTTCAGGGCGGTGTCGAGCGGGAGCGCGGTGCCCGGTTCCACGGATTGGGCAAGCTCCTGGTCCGCGAGGCGCACGCGCCAGATGCCCTCACCGGTGGAACCGCGATTTTGCTTGAGCACCCGCTCACCATAAGACAGCGAGGTGGGGAAAGTATTATGCAGCTCTTCTACCTCGTAGTACGCGGCGGTATCGTCCGGCACCAGCGGGGTGTCATTGAGTTTGACCAGTGCATCTTTGGCGCCGTAGGCCATCATGTCTGCCGGAGTGGACATGCCTACCAGGCCGGCATCCGCCAGCTTGGTGAGCAATTCGAAGTAACCCTTCTCGCCGCCGGGGATATTGCCTGGGTTCACGCGAGAGATATAAGCATCAAAGTTTTCAGAAACCTGGGCGTAGATCTGCTCTGCCTTGTCTGGGTGGAAGTAGATGACCTCCGCATCCCAGCCTTGTTCCTTGATCGCGTTGACGATCGGCATGGTGTCCTTACGGTGACCATCTGCGCCTTTATCGGAGCCGCCCTCTACCTCAAATACAACGATTGCCTTGTGCACTAGTAATTCCCTTCTTAGGTGGTGTTCATAGCACGTTGTCGCACCATATCCCGAGTTTATCCCAGCTTTTCCTCAGCCGCGCGGCCAACTGCCCCCTCTGCCTAGCCCCGCCGGCCGGGGCCCCTATTTCCCCGGCCGAGGCCTGTATCGCACACCACAAGAATGATCCCCGAGTGATCACCACAGGAAAATTCGGGTTAAAGTGGTGGCAGCAAATTACTAACCCTTATAGGAAAGGCAGGCGGACAGTGGCTGACGTTGATCCCTATCCCCCATTTCAGGAATACGCACACCCCGAGCGCCTCGTGTCTGCACCGTGGCTGTCCGCACGCCTAGGCATCAAGGGCCTGCGCGTCATTGAGGTCGATGAAGACTCGCTCCTCTATGACATTGGCCATATCCCCACCGCCACCCGCATCAACTTCCGCACGGAACTACTGAGCCCACTTACTCGCGATTTCATCGATGGCAAAGAGTTCACTGCTTTGATGCGGGACAAGGGCATTAATGCCGACGATACGATTGTGCTTTATGGCGATAAGTCCAATTGGTGGGCAGCCTATGCCCTGTGGGTATTTACCCTCTTTGGCCACAAGGATGTTCGCCTGCTCGATGGTGGCCGCAATGCCTGGATGGCCGAGGAACGCGATACTTCCTTCATGGTGCCGGACTTCCCCGTATCCGAATACCCCGAGGTAAGCCGCGATGATTCCGTCCTGCGTGCCTTCGTAGACCAGGTGCGCGAGTCCGAAGGAGCGCTCGTGGATACCCGCTCCCCAGAGGAGTTTGCGGGCGAGGCCACCGAGCACGATCCCAATGGCGATTCCGCCTACGGCACCACCATGCGCCACGGCCACATCCCGGGCGCCATCAACCTCGAGTGGGACCGTTCCATCTATCCCAACTCCTGCTTCCGCTCGGCCGAGGAGCTCAAGGTTAATTACGGAATGTTGGAGCCTGAATCTGCAACGATTCTCTACTCCCACGTGGGCGCACAGGCCGCACACACCTGGTTTGTGCTGACGCATCTTTTGGGATTCACAAAGACGCAGGTCTACGATGGTTCGTGGTCTGAGTGGGGCAATATGGTGAAAATGCCGATTGAGCGTTAACTTTTTCGGTTTCGCCACATAAACCCATATCCGGCAGGGATGTGGGTTTATTTTTGTTCAAAAACATCCCCACTCGCGTGCGTGAAAATTAACTCATGCTTTTGTGTGCAAGAATAGATTGCGTATTCAACCTAATGTGTTCAGGAGGTTGCTGCTGTGGCAGTAGAAACCAAAAAGATCTCTAAGGTTCTCGTGGCGAACCGCGGTGAGATCGCCGTTCGCGTGATCCGCGCGGCCCGCGACGCTGGCATTGCCTCCGTCGCCGTCTACGCCGAGCCAGACGCCCAGGCACCTTTTGCCTCGCTTGCCGACGAAGCCTTTGCCCTCGGCGGCACCACTTCTGCCGAGTCCTACCTCGTCTTTGACAAGATTCTGGACGCCGCAGAAAAATCCGGCGCCGATGCCATCCACCCCGGCTATGGCTTCTTGTCTGAAAACGCCGACTTTGCCCAGGCCGTCATCGACGCCGGCCTGACGTGGATTGGCCCCTCTCCCGAGTCCATCCGTGACTTGGGAGATAAGGTTACCGCGCGGCACATCGCCGAGCGCGCCGAAGCCCCCATGGCCCCAGGCACCAAAGATCCGGTAGCCGGCGCCGATGAGGTGCAGTCTTTCGCCATGGAATACGGCCTGCCCGTAGCCATCAAGGCTGCCTTTGGCGGCGGCGGCCGCGGCATGAAGGTGGCCTACTCCGCAGACGAAATCCCCGAGCTCTTTGAATCCGCCACCCGCGAGGCAACCTCCGCCTTCGGCCGCGGCGAGTGCTTCGTGGAGCGCTACCTGGATCGGGCCCGCCACGTCGAGGCCCAGGTACTGGCGGATAAGCACGGCAACGTAGTCGTCGTCGGCACGCGCGATTGTTCCCTGCAGCGCCGCTTCCAAAAGCTAGTGGAAGAAGCCCCGGCTCCTTTCCTCACCGAGGAGCAGCGCGCCTCCATTAACGAATCCGCCAAGCGCATCTGCCGCGAGGCCGGCTACTACGGCGCAGGCACCGTGGAATACCTGGTGGGCGCCGATGGCCTCATTTCCTTCCTAGAGGTCAATACCCGCCTGCAGGTTGAACACCCAGTTTCCGAGGAAACTACCGGCCTCGATCTCGTGCGCGAGCAATTCCGTATCGCTGAGGGCCACGAGCTCTCGCTGAAGGAAGACCCCACCCCGCGCGGCCATGCCTTCGAGTTCCGCATCAACGGCGAGGATGCCGCGGCGAACTTCATGCCGGCGCCCGGCACCATCGTGAAATACTCCGAGCCGGCGGGTCCGGGCGTGCGCGTGGATTCCGGCGTCGTCCAGGGCTCCGTCATTGGCGGCCAATTCGATTCCATGCTGGCCAAGCTCATCGTCTGGGGCCCAGACCGCGAGACCGCACTGCGTCGCTCCGCCCGCGCCCTAGCCGAGTACAAGATTGAAGGCCTGCCCACCGTTATCCCGTTTGACCAGGCTATCGTTGCTGACCCAGCTTTCACCGCAGAAGACGGCAACTTCAGTGTCTACACCAAATGGATCGAAGAGGAATGGGATAACCAGCTGCCCGCCCACGATGAGTCCACCGATGCCGAGGCTGCAGAGGCAGAGCCATCCCAGGTACACACCGTGGAGATCGACGGCCGCCGAATCGAGGTTGCCCTCCCTGCTTCCTTTGGCATCAACGGCGCGCCACGTGAAAAGAAAAAGCGCAAGGGCTCCAGTGCCAAGGCCGCTGTATCCGGCGATGCGGTTACCTCCCCAATGCAGGGTACGGTGATCAAGGTCAACGTAGAAGAAGGCCAGGAGGTTTCCGAAGGCGAGGTCCTCCTCGTGCTCGAGGCCATGAAGATGGAAAACCCCGTCAAGGCCCATAAGACCGGCACCGTTACCGGTCTAGCAGTAGAAGCAGGCGCTGCTACCACCAAGGGAAGCGTGCTACTGGAAATCAAATAGCACGCACCGCTAGCCTGGAAGAATGACTGCTTCTTCTCTCGGCGTGCGTTTGGCCAAGGAAGAGGACCGCGACTATCTCGCGGGCCTCTTCCCTTCTTATATTTCTGAGTGGTCCCCCATCGTGGACGGCGGGGTTATCGCCCTGCCCATGTCCGCGAATGAGGATCCCACCGTGGTTCCCCGCGGCGCCGCGCTCTTGCGCTACTACCCCGCCGCTGACAAAGGCCCAGCGTTCCTTGGCGATCCCTCGGCCCACCCGCTTGACGACGCCGCCTGGCTCACCCCCTTCGATCCCGAGGACATTCCCGAGCTCGCCGTTTCCAGCGATGACCCTGCCGCCCGCGAGTTGCTTATTGCCAACGCCATCGACCTCGCAGCCGAGCAAACTGCACCCGGCATCTCTTCCGTCGAGCCCTTGCCCGGATTCGAGGAGCTCACCCCCGGCAAGTACTTCCGCCGCTTCTAGTCCCCAAGGACCGGCCGCCTGCCTGCTAACCTGACTGCGATGCTGAAAATAGATGCAACTTACGGACATGCCACTGCCTTGGGGCACCTAAGCCACGCATTCGACGCCGGGCGCGTCTACGGCTTGAAGGGCCCCAATGGTGCGGGTAAATCTACGCTGCTGCAGACGTTGAGCGGCGAAATTGCCCCGCTGAAAGGCACCGTCTCCATCGACGGTGCCGCACCCGGCAGCGCAGAGGCGGCCGGTTTTGTTATCGCAGTCGCGGACCCGGTCTTTTTGCCGGACCTCACCGTCGGCGAGCACTTTGCCCTCCTTGGGCGCCGCACGGGCGTGGACTTCGCCGAGGTCTATGAGCTTTGGGCTATCGATAACGCCATCCGAAACTCCGCAGTCAGCGACCTTTCTTCTGGCCAGCGCCAACGCGTCTACCTTGCGGCCCAGCTCTATCAGCCGGCCAAGGCCCTGCTTATCGACGAACCCGAGCGCCACCTTGACCACACCTGGACCGTCTTCTTGGCCGAGGAGCTGCGCCACCTCGCCACAGAGGGCCGCTGCATAGTGCTCGCTTCCCACTCCCCGGCCATCTTCGCTGCCTGCGACGAGGTGGTAGAGATTTCATGAAGCTTTTATCTCACACCTCTTCAGCCCTCTATTACGCCTTCATCGCGGCGCTCATCGCGAGCGTCAGTGTCTACGCTTGGCAGAATGCCGCCGAGGTTTTGCCCTCGCTCGCGCAGCGCACAGCCGCTTCTCTACCCGCCACCGCGACCATTGGCGCTGCGTTCGGCTCCCTCGCGCTCATCGTTCTCCTTGAAGCGCTCTATCCACTGCGCAGCCTTTCCCTAGGCCGGTGGGTCTACGTGGATAGGCCGCAGGGGCGTATGCGGGGCGTCGATAAGCTGTCTATTGCCCAACTCGCCGGCGTGAGCCCCCTCGGCCTAGCCCTGTGTACATCGCTACACCTTCCGCTCTATGCCGCGATGGCCCTCCCCCTGCTGCGCATAGCGCTCGGCTGGCGTTCCTTCAACCTCGCCTCGCTCCTCCGCGCGGGCCGTACCCGTTCCGTCGGCTCGTCCTCCTTTGGGCTACTGGATTCCGAGGTATCTGCCGATGCCACCGCCTCCCAGTGCGCGCGCCTGCGCCCGCGCTCGCGCGCCACGGCATCGCCCGGTCTCCTCTTCTTCCGGCGCTTGTACCGCCGCTGGTACATCCCGCTCGGCGCGGTCGCCGTCATGGGCCTAACCCTAGGTCTAGCACCACAGCTTGGCAGCCTTGCCCTCATTGGATTCGCTGTCGCATGGACCATCGTCGGCGCCGCCACCGGCCGCGCCGCATCCTTTGGCCGCATCATCGATGGTGCCTTGCCCGACTGGGGACTTCCCCTGACCGCGACAGCCGGTGCCGCCGTTCTCGGTACCGCCTTCATCGCCACCGTGTGGAAGCTGCCGATACTCGTACTCGCCGCGTGCTGTTTAGGACTTACCTATGCCTCCTTCAAGCGCTCCCGCCCCGCACGCGTGACCGCTATGAGCATCATCGATACCGGTGGCTTCGGTGCTTCATTCTCCCCCGAGGTCTTCAGTTACTTCCTGCGCGGTGGCTTCGGTATTGCGGCCATAGCTGTGGTCCTCTTTTTCTAGTTGCCCTGCACTTTCCCCAGGTACGTCACTTCAATAAGTTGCACATACCTGGGGATTTCTTTTGAGGTTGATTCTGTATCACTTCACATAACACAGTTTGTGTTACTATAAGTGATACAGAATAAAGATTGGAGGTGACAGATGTTTATTAACCTCAACCCCGATTCAGATATCCCCGTCTTCCAACAAATTCACGATGAAATCGTTTTGGCTATCGCTCGCGGACAGCTCTCTGATGGCGACAAGCTCGACCCCGTCCGCCGCGTCGCGAAAGACATAGGCATCAACCCGGCCACCGTGAAGAAGGCGTACGACCTCTTGGTTTCCGAGGGCCTCGTAGAAACCGCCGGCCGCTCCGGCTCCATCGTCAGGCCTGGTGCTCGTACCGCCACACAAGAAAAACAACTGAATGAGCAATTAAGCCGCGTAGTAGCACTCGCCCGCGCACAGGGCTTTAGCCCGGATGAGCTCCACGCTCGACTTAACTCCACCCTTAATGACTTGGAAGTATCGTCATGATTTTCACACTTTTAATGGCCGCCACCACCCTTGCTATCACTTGGATTATGGCCCAAACACCCTCCCTAGCCTCACCTGGCACGCCTCTCGGTGTACGCGTGCCAAAAGCCTATCTTTCCGATCCTGCAGTTACCTCTGCCCTCGCCGGATTCAAGGTACGCACGTGGGCCTGTGGCAGTGCGGCGACGGTCCTGTCCCTCTTTGTCTGGAAACTGCCGCTATTAGCCGCCGTACCTTCCCTCGTGGTAGCGCTCGGTGGCATGTGGGCTTATCTATCCCAGCGCCGCCGCATCATCGCCGCTAAAAAGGCAGGCGGCTGGTTCGACGAGGTGGAAACCAGCATCGCTGCCCGTGTTTCCACCAAAGCGGGTGATTCACCCGAATTCCGCGGCATCCCTACCCCGACCTTTCCGTGGGTAACCATGCTCGCTTCCCTGTTGTGCATCGCGGCCGGTGCAATCATCGTCGCTTCCCACTGGTCCGCCATTCCTGACCCCGTTCCTGTGCACTGGAATGAATCCATGGAGGCCGACAATTGGAGCGACAAATCAATTGGGAGCGTGTTTTTCTCCTCATTCTTCGCTTTAGCATTGCTGGGACTGTTTGCGATTATCTGCTCTTTTATCGCGCATAGTGAGGTATCCCCACGCTCTGAGCGCAACATTAAAGCTCGTGTGCGCAACGAAGCAAACCTCGCCCTAACAAACACCGGAATGGGAGTACTCACTCTGCTCATCAGCGCCGGGATGGCCTTCATGCAGGTAACCGGCCCTATCCCGCACTATCAACGCTTTAACAGCGCCGCGATCATCACAATGCTGATTCTCGCCATCGGTGGCAGCATCGGCCTAGTTGTATTTATTCTCTACAAACAATCCCGGTTATCCGAGCAATTGCACGGTATTCACTTCGCTGATGAAGACAAAGAATCACCGGACAATGACCACCTCTATAAATGGGGCGTAATGTATTACAACCCGGATGACCCGGCGGTACTGGTAGATAAGCGCTTCGGTACGGGAATGTCGTTTAATTATGCCCGGTGGCAGGCCAAGGTCTTTTTCAGCCTCGTGATACTCATCCTGGTCGGCTCGTTAGCATTGCCCGTCATCCTTGGTTAAGGCGAACCTCCGCTATCATCGCCAATCAACGATTTCGTCCATCTAAACCAACGATTTCGTCGACGGTTTTTGTCATTTAGATGGGCGAAATCGTTGATTTTTACCACAGTTAGATACCACAGCGCCCCGCTTCCTAGAGGATTATTCGAAGGAAGCGGGGCGCTGGTGTGCAGAAGTTAGTTGATGACGGCGATGAGGTCGCCGCCTTCAACCTTGGTAGCTTGGCCAATGGCCACGCGCTCGACCACGCCATCCTTGGTGGCGGAGATGGAAGCTTCCATCTTCATTGCCTCAATAACAGCAATTTGGTCGCCGGCCTTCACCTCGTCGCCGGGCTTGGCGGTCGGGTTGACCACACCAGCAAATGGTGCGGCGACGTGGCCCTCGTTGGAGGGGTCAGCCTTTTCTACGGTGGCGACAGTGGACTCGGCGTTCTCGTCGCGCACCTTCATTGGGCGAATCTGGCCGTTAACGTTGAGAACCACGTTACGCATGCCCTTCTCGTCCGGCTCGCCCACGGCATCGAGGCGCACCACGACCTGCTTGAGATCGGCGCGATCGGTAGAGCCTTCTGGGAAGTAGTGGACGACCTTTTCTTCGCCTTCGGTAAGGCCGTAGAAGAAGGTGGTGTCCGTCAGTGCCTCAGTGTTGCCGTACTTGCGGCGGAACTCGTTGAACTCCTCGAACTGCTTCGGGAACAGGAGGCGGTTCAGGCTGGCGCGGCGCTCATCCGAGTTATCGGATTCCAGATGCGACTGTTCTTCCGCAGGGACCTCGCTCACCTTGGCGCCGGTTTCCTCGCGGCCATCGAGCACCTTATCCCGCAGCTCCGGCCAACCACCCGGAGGAGTACCGAGCTGGCCACGGAGGAACTGGTTGACCGAGTCCGGAATATCGAACTTGGTCGGGTTGGCAGCGAAGTCATCAGGGTCTACGCCTGCACCGACAAGGTGAAGGGCTAGGTCGCCTACAACCTTGGAGGATGGAGTGACCTTGGTCGGACGGCCCAGCATCTCGTTGACCGCAGCATAGGTGTCCTCGATAACCTCGAAGCGGTCCGCCAAGCCAAGGGCAGCGGCTTGGGCACGCAGGTTGGACAGCTGACCGCCCGGAATCTCGTGCTTGTAGACGCGGCCGGTCGGGCCAGGGATACCGTTCTCAAACGGGGCGTAGAGCTGGCGCACGGCCTCCCAGTAGGGCTCGAGATCCGATACGGCCTGCAGGTCGATACCGGTATCGCGCTTGGACTGGGAGAACGCTGCAATAAGGGCGGACAGCGACGGCTGCGAGGTGGTACCGGCCAGCGGCGCGGAGGCGCCGTCCACAATGTCGGCGCCGGAGAGCGCAGCCGCATAGTAAGTAGCCATTTGGCCACCGGCGGTATCGTGCGTGTGCACGTGCACCGGCAGGTCGAATTCCTTGCGCAGCGCCATAACCAGCTTGGAAGCGGCCTCAGGGCGTAGCAGACCGGCCATATCCTTGATGGCAAGGATATGGGCTCCCGACTCTACAATCTGCTCGGCCAGCTTGAGGTAGTAATCCAGCGTGTACAGGTTCTCCTTCGGCGACGAAAGGTCACCGGAGTACGCCATGGCCACCTCAGCAACGGTGGTATTGGTCTCGAGGACAGCATCGATGGCGGGGCGCATCTGGGAGACGTCGTTAAGAGCATCAAAGATACGGAAGACGTCCACGCCGGACTTGGCTGCTTCCTGGACAAAGCCGCGGCAGACCGAATCCGGGTACGGGGTATAGCCCACAGTATTGCGTCCGCGCAGGAGCATCTGGATGTTCTGGTTTGGCATAGCCTCGCGCAGCATGTCCAGGCGGACCCAAGGGTCCTCGTGGAGGAAGCGCATGGCGACGTCATAAGTCGCACCACCCCATGCCTCGACCGAGAACAGGTCCGGGGTCATGCGCGCAACAGCCTCGGCCGCAGAAACCAGGGCGGTACTACGCACGCGGGTGGCCAGCAGGGACTGGTGGGCGTCGCGGAAGGTAGTATCCGTAACCATCAGCGCATTCTGCTGGCGGATCTTTTCTGCCCACTTCTGTGGTCCAAACTCGAGCAGGTCATCGCGGGAACCGCGCGGGAGCGGCTCGGAGGAATCCAGCTCGGGGAGCTTGTCAAAGGGGCGCAGGGCCGTAGGGCGCGTACCGTTGGGCTTATTGACGGTGGTCTCCGCGATGTACTCGAGGATGCGACCAGATTCGTCGACTGCCGGTGGAGCCTTGAGCAGGTCCGGATGATCACTAATGAAGCCCGTGTTCACGCGCGTCTTGGTGAAGTCCGGCTCGCGCAGCAAGGCACGCAGGAATCCAATATTGGTGGCTACGCCAGAGACATGGAACTCGTTCAGCGCACGCTGGGCGCGCTGCACAGCCTGCTCAAAGTTGACGCCGCGGCAGGTCATCTTCACCAGCAGGGAGTCGAAGTTGGGCGAAACCTCTGCGCCCACGGACGTTGCACCGTCCAGGCGCACGCCGGCGCCGCCCGGCGAACGATACGCGGTCAGCGTACCGGTATCCGGGCGGAAACCGTTATTCGGGTCCTCGGTGGTGATGCGACACTGCAGAGCAGAACCGGTGATGGAAATCTTGTCTTGGGCGAGCTGAATATCTTCTAGCGATGCGCCGGCCGCGATATTCATCTGGGCCTTGACGATGTCTACGCCGGTGATTTCCTCGGTCACGGTGTGCTCCACCTGCACACGCGGGTTCATCTCGATGAAGACGTGGTTGCCGCGCTCATCGACGAGGAATTCCACGGTACCCGCACCCTCGTAGTTGATGTGTTCACAGAACTTCACTGCGTCAGCACAGATGCGGTCACGCAACTCTGGGTCGAGTGTCGGCGCTGGGGCTATCTCCACTACCTTCTGGTGACGGCGCTGAACGGAGCAATCACGCTCAAAGAGGTGAATGACGTTGCCCTGGCTATCGCCCAGAATCTGGACCTCAATGTGTTGTGGCTTAATGACCGCAGTCTCAAGATACACACTGCCATCACCGAAGGCTGCCTCTGCCTCGCGCGAGGCCTCCGCAGCCTTCTCGCGCAGCTGATCCTCGGATTCAACGAAGCGCATGCCGCGTCCGCCACCACCGGCGACAGCCTTAACAAAGACCGGGAAGCTGAAATCCTTGGAGTATTCCACCAGCTTATCGACGTCCGTCGATGGCTCCGAGTCCTGCAACGTCGGCAGCCCGGCTTCCTTTGCGGCGTTCACCGCGGCAGCCTTATCGCCGGTCAGGTCAAGGGTGCTAGGGGTAGGGCCAATGAACTTGATGCCATTGTCTTCACAAGCCCTAGCGAGATCCGCGCGCTCAGACAAAAAGCCATAACCAGGATAAATAGCATCTGCACCGGACTTCTTTGCTGCGCGAATGACCTCATCGATGCTCAGGTAAGCCTTAACCGGTTGACCTTCAGTGCCGATGCGCACGGCTTCATCTGCAAAAGCGCGGTGGAAGGAGTTTCGGTCTTCGCGAGGATAGACCGCAACGGTCTTTGCCCCGGTCTCAAAGGCAGCGCGGAATGCACGGACGGCGATTTCGCCACGGTTGGCTACCAGAATCTTTTTGAACGATGGAAGCGCGGGATTAGCCACTTCTGTGTTCCTTTCAGCTCGGAAGACGCCGCAGTGCAACGCCTCCTGTTGGGTGATCCGCATCTCAGTTTAGAGGGCTACCCCTCAAATGTCTGCCCTTTTCTGCGCCGAATTCGCCACACTTACCAGCAGCGGAGCCACCGCGTGGCGATTTCTGCAGGGCGACCAGTAATAACGAGATTAGCGATTCTGTAAATATTGCAAACTTTTAATTCAACAACTTACGCAACGGGGACACCCACTATTACACCGCAACCCCATCCCGCATTACCCTCACCGTTGACCGCGGGCACCTTCCGTTATATGGTTACCCACATAGGTGGTTAACCCATACACCAGAAAGGGAGTCATATGCCACGAATTAGAAAGGCCGCAGCATGAGTGACACCCGGCCTATTTACCAGCAACTGGCAGGAGGAATCAGGGACATGATTATTTCCGGCGAACTCCCAGAGGGAGAACGCGCCCCTAGCACCAATGAGCTTTCAGCTTTCCACTCCGTCAACCCCACTACCTCTGCAAAGGCACTGACCGTCCTCTTTGAGGAAGGGCTGCTAGAAAAACGTCGCGGCTTGGGCATGTTTGTGCGCGAAGGCGCGCGCGACAAGGTCCGCCACCAACGCCAAGAAGCCCTGAGAGAAGACTTCATCCTTCCGCTTCTCAAAGAAGGAGCCGCGCTGGGCTTAAGCGCTAGCGACATCGCCGACCTCATCGAAGCCGAAGGAGACCATCATGACGCACCTTAAGATGCAGAACGTTACCTGCAAGCACCGCCTGCATGTGCCGCATCTCGATCTCAACGCCGGCATGTACGGGCTGATCGGCCCCAATGGTGCTGGCAAGACCACACTCTTGCGCGCGGTAGCGGGGTTCCTGCCCATCAAAGGCAGCATCGATACCCCACAGGTGGTGATCGCGCGCACCGGAGCCGATATCTTGCTTTCCGGTTCCACCGTGCGCCAGCACCTGCGCGCCGCAAAGCACGTACGTGAGGGATTCGACGTGGGGTATGCGGAGGAACTGTTGGATAAGATGGGCGTCGATAAGCGCAGCAAGAACCGCTCTTTAAGCACCGGCCAGCGCCAACTGGTTGCCTGTGCCACTGCCCTGGCGGCGCGCACACCGGTCACCCTCCTCGATGGGCCCTTCAATGGCTTGGATGCGCCGACGCGCACGCGCCTGCGTGAACTCATCATCGTCCATGCCGCAGCCACCCCGGATTGGCTGCTCGTGCTCTCTTCCCACCGCGCGGAAGACCTCATCGGTTTGGTTGACCAGGTCATCACCATGCACGACGGCACGGTCAATAAGCCCACCGACCTGGAATCCCAACGGCCGCACTACCCCGTGCTTAGCGGCAGCACCAAGGACGTGGAGCAAGCACTCGCGCTTGCCGACGCCCTCCCCCTCCACCAATCCTCCCTTGGCTCGACCACCAAAGTTAATGCTTGGTCCCCAGTACCATTTCCAGCTGATACCGCAGCTGCCGCCCACGTCACTGTTTCCTACCTCGATGATGGTCAACTCATTGATTCCCTTGTTTCCCACGCTCATGAATCTGCCCGCACCCCACAAGAGGAGTCCTAAAATGTCCCTGCTGAAGACCTTTAATCTCAACGCCACAAAGACCCTTATTGCCGTTTGCATTATCGTCGCGTTGCTGTGGAGCGTGCCTTATTTCCTGCCCACCGACCCAACAACGATTAGCGCTAACCCTGCTGGCTGGCGAATTCTCGCCGTATTCATTTGGGGTCTCTACTGCGCCTTCACCGCAACTGAATACCGGGCCCTTCGTGGCCTGGGAATGCAGCCAGGACGGTGGCTGTTTAGCATGCACGCGACCCTATGGCTCGCCGCGTTCGTATTCGGCGCCATTGCTTGGCTGACATTTTATGCCGCGCTACGCGCTGGCGTAGACATGTACTCATCGTGGGTTATCTCTCCAGGCAGTTCCGGTCTCAGGCCTCTCTTCGCTCGAATCGCGACCTTGGGAAGCTTTATTTGTGGCCACCTCCTTACCGGATACATCGGCACTTTCATCGGCTTAGTGGTCAGTAGCGCCAAACAACGCTCTCTGTTCACCCGGTTCTTGCTTATTGTTGGCATCCTTGTCGGCTTCTATGCAGCAGCACTCCTGCTGGGAATTCTTATTGATAGCCTAGGGACTGTCCACATCGGCGCCCCTTGGCCGGGTTTATTCTTCTTCTCAGCTTTGGCTGTCATCGTTTTCTCACTATTGATGCATCAGTTAGCACAGCGCGTCCAGCCTTAGACTAGCCATGAAAAACGGCTGCTCCCCCACCCTGAGAATGAAAATTGTCTCTGGAGGTAGGGGAGCTTGTGAGTCTTAGAAGGACTTCGGTGGAACCGAACGCTGATCCTCGCCGTTATAAGCGGATAGCGGGCGGATAAGCGAGTTATTCTCGTTCTGCTCTACGATGTGCGCAGTCCAACCGGTAATGCGGGCCATGACAAAGATTGGTGTGAAGAATTCAATGTCAAAGCCCAGGATGTGATAGGCAGGTCCAGCCGGGAAGTCGAGGTTGGGTTTGATCTTGATGGAGGTGTTTTCCTCCATCGTCTTGGCCATGACGTCATACATCTCAACCCACTGGGTCTGGTCGTGCTGTTCGGCCAGCTCCTTAAACGCTGCCTCCATTGTTGGCACGCGGGAGTCGCCGTTTTTGTAGACGCGGTGACCAAATCCCATAACCAATTCCTTGTTGGCCAGCTTCTTTTTGGTCCACTCTTCGGCCTTAGCGGGATCGGCAACCTCCAGGAAGTTTTTCATCACGGCCTCGTTGGCACCACCATGCAGAGGCCCTTTGAGCGCGCCGATGGCCGCGACGATGGCGGAATAAGTATCGGACATGGTGGAGGTCACCACACGGGCAGCGAAGGTGGAAGCGTTAAAAGAGTGCTCAGCGTAGAGGATGAGGGACTTATCAAAGGCCTCGATATCGGCGCGGTTGGTAGCTGGGGAGCCTTCCTCATCACCGAAGACCATCCAGAGGAAGTTCTCCGCAAAGCCCTTCTTACGGGAGGGTTGGATGTAGCCTTCGCCGCGGCGGCGCCGGATATCAAGCGCAATGATGGTGGGAATCTTGGCCATAAGCTCCAGCGCGGTGCGACGGATGTGCTCGGAATCCTTGGTGTATTCCTCTGGGTCCTGGGAACCGATATAGGAAATGGCGGTACGCAGGACGTCCATTGGGTGGCACGATAGCGGCATGGACATGATGAGGTCGATGACGTGGCGCTCTAGGTGCCGCAGGGCCTTCTCGCGGGCAGAAAATCGGATAAGCGATTCTTGGCCTGGCAGTTTGCCGTTCCACAGCAGATAGGCCACTTCCTCAAAGGAGCAATAGCGGGCAAGCTCTTGGACGGGATAGCCGCGGTAGGTCAGCGAGTTGGTCTCAGGAACGACCTTGGACACGGCAGTCTCATCGACGACGACGCCGTATAGGCCCTTGCGGATTTCGGGGGTGTGGTTCTTATCAGACATGGTGGGAAGTCTCCTTAGCTTTCGAATGTGGGCTGGTAGGTGTCTTTGGAGTAGGTGAATACGGATTTATCGAAGTCGTTGTATTCCTCGTAGCGCACCAGTTCATAAAGGCGGGAACGGTGTTGCATGCGCTCGAGCCAATCGGTTTGAATCCCGGTTTCCTGCAAATCACGCAGGAAATCCTCGGTGGCGCCCATAGCCACGCGGAAGGTGGAGACAGGCCAAATGACTGCGTTATAGCCAAGGTCTTCTAGCTGTTGCGCCGAGAGCAGCTCGGTTTTGCCGAATTCGGTCATATTTGCCAGCAACGGTGTGTCGACAGCAGCGCGGAATTTTTCAAAGTCTGCTGGCTGGTACAACGCCTCAGTGAAAATAAGGTCCGCACCAGCATCGGCGTAAGCCTTTGCACGGTCGATAGCATCATCGATGCCGTTGACTCCTGCGGCATCGGTGCGGGCACAGATAATGAAGTTCGGGTCGCGCCGCTCGTTGACCGCGGCGCTAATGCGGCGGACCATGATGTCCTTGTCCACTACTTCTTTGCCATCGAGGTGCCCACAGCGCTTCGGGTTGACCTGGTCCTCTAGGTGGCAGCCAGCAAGTCCAGCGTCCTCGAGTGCGGCGATGGTGCGGGCGGCGGACATGGGTTCGCCGAAGCCAGTGTCGGCGTCGACAAGCACGGGCAAATCCGTCGCACGAGCAATCTGGCCAGAGCGCTGTGCCACCTCAGTCAAAGTGGTCAAGCCTATATCGGGAAGGCCCAAATCATTGGCCAGCACCGCGCCGGAGACATAAACACCGCCGAAACCGCCGATATCCTGGATTAGGCGCGCGGTCAGGGGATTGAACGCGCCCGGCAATCGGGTAATGGTGCCGGATTCAAGGTCGGCGCGGAATTGCTGGCGCTTTTCCGCGGAAGTTTTCAAAGAGCCAAATAGTCCAGCCATTAGAAGATTCCTTCCGGTTTCTGGGGTGCGGCGGCGAGGTGAGCATCGGTCACCCGCACGTTTAACTCGGTAAGGTCAGTGAGATTTTCCAAGTTTTGGACGGCGTTGAGGAAGCGCTCTTGTTCAGCTTCGTCCACGATGCCGTTTGCGAGTTTTCTGAACTTCCCTATGTATTGCTCGCGCGTAAAGGGGCGGGCACCAAGCGGGTGGGCGTCAGCAACGGCGCGCTCATCTTCTACCACCGTGCCATCTTTGAAAGTGATCACAGCCTTGCCACCGAAGGCCTTTTCAGACAGGTCATTGGAGTGATAGCGGCGGGTCCACTCGGGGTCTTCGACAGTGGAAATCTTGTGCCAAAGCTCGATGGTTTCTGGGCGGTTGGCTCGCTCGGGCGCGTAGGAAGCCTCGTGGTCCCATTCTCCATCTTCTAGGGCTACGGCAAAGATGTACATGATCGAGTGATCCAGCGTCTCGCGGGAGGCGAAGGGATCCATCTTTTGTGGATCATTGGCACCGGTACCGATGACATAGTGCGTGTGGTGCGAGGTGTGTAGAACAATGGACTCGATGTCCACAGTCTTCAGTCCCCTGTCTGCCAAGGTTTTCTTTAGCGCAAAGGCCATATCGATGGGCGCTTGGGCCTGGTATTCGGCCGAGTGTTCCTTGGTATAGGTATCCAAGATGGCGCGCTTTTCCTCGCCAGGTTCTGGCAAAGGGACCGTGTAGGTGCGCTCTGGCGAATGCAGCATCCACGCGATGAATCCATCCTCGCCTTCCCAAATGGGCGCCGGTGCACCTTCGCCGCGCATCGTGCGGTCAACGGCTTCAATGGCCATCTTTCCCGCGAAGGCCGGGGCATAGGCCTTCCAAGAGGAAATCAGCCCCTTACGGGATTGCCGGGTGGCGGTAGTGGTGTGCAGCGCCTGGCCCACCGCCTGGTAGATAGTGTCCTTATCTAGTCCAAGCATGGTGCCGATGCCGGCGGCTACAGAGGGACCGAGGTGTGCCACGTGGTCAATCTTGTGCTCGTGCAAGCAGATTCCCTTAACGAGGTTGACCTGGATTTCATAGCCGGTAGCGATGCCGCGGATAAGATCACGGCCGCTAAGGCCCATGTGCTGGGCGGCAGCAAGCAGCGGTGGGATATTATCCCCGGGGTGCGAGTATTCGGCGGCTAAGAAAGTATCGTGATAATCCAGCTCGCGGACTGCGGTGCCGTTGGCAAGCGCGGCCCATTCAGCCGAGTAGGTGCCATCCACGCCAAATACGGTGGCCCCTCCCTTATTTACCGAGTGCGCCTGGGCCATGACGCGGGCGGAGGTTACGGGACCGCGTGCCACGGAAGCCATGGCCACGGCCGCATTATCAATGATGCGGTTGATGATCATGTCGGTGGTCTCGGCGGGAACCTCTACGGGATCCGCGGCTACTTCTGCCACCTTGTACGCCAGGTGCTCCTCATAGGGGAAATCCTCGGCGGATTTATGGGTTCTAACCTCGTGGTTCTTCACTAGGTGAGTCCTCCTTCACTCTGCAATGCGTTGTAGATCACACTAAATGCTTGAATGTGCTCCGCGCTATAAGTAGGGTGTGTGTAATCTAGCGGAATGAGTCAGTGAAATCTGCAAAGTTTGTGGTTTCTACTGCTCATAACGGCGAAAGGCGGCACAGCAACCGATGACCAAGCATTATGCGGGGGCACGAATCCATGCGCTGCGTAAGCAACGGGGACTCACACAGGTAGCGATGGCCAAGCAATTGGGGCTTTCCACCAGCTACCTCAACCAGCTCGAAAACGATCAGCGCCCGCTTACCGTCACCGTGCTTATGCAACTAGCTCAGCGTTTTAACTTGGACCCCGGCTATTTTGCGAACGACCGAGATGCGCGCACCATTACCGACCTGCGCCGGATCTTTCCCGAGGCCACCGAAGACTCATTGGCCGACCTCTCCTCACGCTTCCCAGAGCTCATGCCCCGCTTCGTCGATATCGCCAACCGCGCTCCGGCACGCGAGCGCTCCCCCTTTGAGCTCGTGCGAGATTTTTTCTACGACGCCCATAACTACATCCACGAGCTCGATGTGCTGGCAGAAGAGCTCGCCGGCCAGCTCGGTGACCGGGTATTACGCCGCGGCCGCTTAGCTTCCCGCATGCACGAGGACCTCGGCGTTAGTGTCCGCTTTTCCCGGCCGGGCCCACGCCGCAGCTTCAACCCTGATACCCGGGAGCTTGCACTTCGCGACGGCCTCTCCGAAGCCCAGCTAGTCTTTGAAATGGCGCTCCAATATTGCCTGCTTGCCTACCGCGATGTCTGCGATAACCTCGTCTCCGAGCTTCCTGCTGGCGAGGCCCAAGAATTAGCTACTTTAGGGCTCGCGCAATACTTCGCCGCCGCGGTCACCATGCCCTACCAACCGTTCCTATCGATGGCTGAGGAAACCCGCTACGATATCGACCTTTTGTGCAACTACTTTGGCACCGGTTTCGAAACCACCGCGCAACGCTTGGCTACCCTCCAGCGCCCAGGCCTTAACGGCGTGCCCTTTTCCTTCATCCGCACCGACCGCGCCGGAAATATCTCCAAGCGCCAATCCTCCACGGCCTTCCACTTCGCCCGCTCGGGTGGTTCCTGCCCGCTGTGGGTAGTTCACCGCGCCTTTGAAACGCCCAACCGCATCACCCGCCAGGTAGCCGCCATGCCGGATGGCCATGCCTACCTGTGGATAGGTCGCTTTGTGCAAGGAACCGCAAAATCTTGGGGCACCCCACGCAAGGAATTCGCCGTGGGCTTAGGCTGCGATATCTCTGAGGCCGACCGCATCGTCTACGCCGATGCTCTTAATCTAGATGTATCCGCCGCCACCCCTATCGGCCCTGGTTGCACCGCGTGCCCGCGTGAACATTGTCCCCAGCGTGCCCTTCCACAAGCAGATCGCCCCATCCAGGTTTCTCTCAATCGCACCGCCGAGCATTCCTACTCCACCTTCTAGCAACGCATGCAAAAGCGCCCGCCCTAGGCTGGTTACCAAGGCGGGCGCAAAAGAAAGGAACCGAAAGAAACTTTACTCCAGATCGTCGTGAGCCACGAGGCGTCGCGCAGCCTCGGTGATGGTGCCGGACAAGGACGGGTATACGGCGAAGGAATCAGCCAGCTGGTTTACGGTGAGCTGATTGGTCACGGCCATAGCGATGGGCAGGATGAGCTCGGAGGCGGTCGGTGCAACGATGACGCCACCGATAACGCGGCCGGAGGTCGCGCGGCAGAAGAGCTTGACAAAGCCGTGCTGGAGCGAGCGCATCTTGGCGCGCGGGTTGGTATTCAGCGGCATGGTGATGGTGCGGGCGGCTACCTCACCGGCCTCGATTTCTGCCTGGGTGAAGCCTACAGCGGCAATCTCTGGGCGGGTAAAGACGGCGTTAGCCACGGTCTTCAGGCGCAGCGGGGAAACGCCCTCACCTAGTGCGTGGTACATGGCTACGCGGCCCTGCATCGCAGCGACGGATGCCAGCGGGAAGAGGTCAGAGCAGTCGCCAGCGGCATAGATGCCGGCGATATTGGTGCGGGAGACGCGGTCGACCTGAATGTGGCCCGACTTGGCGGTTTCCACGCCAACGTTCTCCAGCTTCAGGTCCTTGGTATTCGGGATGGAACCGATGGACATGATGACGTGGGAGCCGGTGATTTCGCGGCCGTCCTGCGTGGTGACCAGGACGTTGCCGTCCTCGGTGCGATTGACGGTTTCCACGCGGCAGTTCTTTTCCAGTTCCACGCCGCGCTCGCTAAGCACGGTCTCGAGGACGTCGGCCGCATCGGCGTCGTCATGCGGCAAAATGCGGTCACGGGAGGCAACCATGGTGACCTTGACGCCCAGCTCTGCAAAGGCGGAGACGAACTCGGCACCAGTGACGCCGGAACCGACGACGATGAGGTGCTCCGGCAGCTCGGTGAGGTTGTAGACCTGCTGCCAGGTAAGGATGCGCTCGCCATCCGGCTGAGCGCCGGGGAGAATACGAGGGGTGGCGCCGGTGGCTACCAAGACAAGATCTGCGTTAATCGTTTCCTCGTGGCCGTCCTCGTTGAATACGGCGGTAACCTTGTGGCCGCCGAAGGCATCGGCCTCCTGGTCTTCTGGGAAATAGCCGCGGCCATCGATAACGCGTGCGCCCAGGGATTCCACGGTGGCGCGGATATCGGAGGACTGCTTGCTTGCGAGATCCTGCACGCGCTTATTCAGTGCGGTCAAGGAAAGATGGGCCTGGCCAATGCCCTGGTTAAGTTCCATATCCTCAGCACGGCGCAGGTCGGTTTTAATATTGGCACCAGCGATGAAGGACTTGGAAGGAACACAGTCCAAGATAACGCTGTTGCCGCCCATGCCTTGGTCTTCAATAATGGTGATTTCTGCACCATATTTAGCACCTGCCAACGCTGCCTCATAGCCGGCTGGGCCGCCGCCGATGATGACGATTCGCTTGGTCTGGTTCAACACGCACATGCTCCTTTATCGGCTCCACTTTAAAAGTCGCTTACGAGTCTAACGTGTAGGACCTTAAAGCGCGTTAGTCTGTCTCCGCATTCTCCCCTATGAACTGCTCAACCACGGCGCCAAAGAGTTTGATGCCCACGCCGATGGCCCTCTCGTCGACGATAAGATCGCCCATGTGCAAGTCATGCTGCTCGCCTTCGCCGGACCAGCAGCCCAGCCGCGCCATGGAACCAGGAACCTTTTCCAGGTACCAAGAAAAGTCTTCGCCACCGGAGGACTGCGGGGCTTGAACCACGGCCTGCGGATCGATGGATTGGGCTGCGGAGGCAAGCAGGGCGGTTGCGACGTCGTCGTTAAGCACCGGCGGAACGCCGCGGTTATAGGTCAGCTCATGTTCTACGCCTACCGGCGCAAGGATTTGATCCACCAGCTCGGTAAAGAGGCTTTGCATATCGCGCCAGATGCCAATATCCGCCGTGCGCATGGTGCCGGTCAAGCTGCCGGTCTCCGGAATGGCATTGGGCGCATATCCGGAATTAACCTGGCCAAAGACCAAAACGGTGCCGGTGCGTGGGTCAACGCGGCGCGAGAGCAGCGCGGGCAGTTCAGTGATGACCTTGCCCAGGGCATAGACGACATCGGCGGAAAGATGTGGCCGGGAGGTATGCCCACCCGGGCCCTTGATATTGAGCTCCACGACGTCAGTGGCGGAGGTAATCGCCCCAGCGCGGATACCAATTCGTCCCACCCGCAGCTTGGGCTCGGCGTGGATGGCAAAAATGGAATGCACTCCCTCCAGCGCGCCCCATTCAATGACGTCGGTCGCACCGCCGACCCATACTTCCTCGGCCGGTTGGAAGATGACTCGAATACCCAACGGCAGGTCGTGGACACGCTGAAAATCCGCCAACGCGCAGGCCAGGCCGAGCGCCACGGTCGTATGCACATCGTGGCCGCAAGCATGCATCTTGCCGGGCACCTCAGAGGTATATTCCAGGCCAGTGACCTCGGTGACTGGCAGGGCATCAATATCCGCGCGGAAAGCTAAGCGGCCTAGTTCCGTATCGGGACCGATGTCGACCATGAGACCGGTCTGTGGGAAGCGCTGTGGCTCCAGACCATAGTCCTGCAGGATAGAGGCGAGAAAGTTGGTGGTTTCTACCTCTTGGTTCGCGGTTTCCGGGTGGCGGTGGATATGGCGCCGCCACGCGATGACCTCCGCACGGTGGGCATTGAACCACTCGTTGATGAATTCCGAGATCATCCGCGTGCCTTCCCTATCGTTGAAATACGTCTGGGTGCAAAGTCTACAACTAGACCATGCGGTTCAGTAACTCAGGTGGTAATGCGGGGTGCTCTAGCTCAAGGCGCCATTCCACGTGGCGGCAAACCGACGCCGGTCCACATAGCCTTGTGGGAAGGGCGCGACGTCCTCGGCGGCGGCCACCGCGGAATCGGTCAAATGCCCTTCCACCACGTCCCCGCCGGCCGGCAGCAGCACCGCCGGCGGGATTTCTAGGGCCAAGGCCAGCTTATATACCGTAGACAGCTGCGGATCGGCCATGGCGTGCACGCCATTCTCGTTGCGCTCCAGATTGGAAATTTGGCTGCGGGAAACCCCAGAAATCTCCGCCAGCGCCTGCTGCGAAATCCCCCGACGCTTTCGCACCCGCCGCAATTGTTGCGAAAATCCGTGGCCGTAGCTCGACCACATTAGATGAATGAAACTCATATTCTCCCCCCTGGAAAGCGCGGTCGCCTTTCCAGGGAGAAGATTACCTTAAAGGTCGATATTGCGCGGACCGTAGAGGCGGTCGCCGGCATCGCCCAAGCCCGGCACGATATAAGCATCCTCGTTGAGCGAAGGATCGATAGCGGCGGTGACTAGGCGCACCGGCAGATCGGATTCAGCCAGCGCATCCACACCCGGCTGCGCCGAGACCATGCAGATGGCGGTGATATCGGTGGCGCCGCGGCCGGCAAGCAGGCGCAATGCGTGCAGCAGGGAACCACCGGTGGCCAGCATCGGATCCACCACGAACACCGTGCGGCCGGTCAGATCCTCCGGCAGTGCTTCCAGGTACGGCACTGGCTCGTGCGTCTCTTCGTTGCGCGCCATGCCTATGAAGCCGACCTGTGCATCCGGAATCATGGACAGGGCTGGGTCCACCATGCCGAGCCCGGCGCGGATGATCGGCACGATGATAGGCGGGTCCTGCAGGCGGGTGCCCTGTGCGGTAGAAACCGGGGTGGCGCAGTCGAAGTTCTCCACGGCAAGACCGCGGGATGCTTCATAGACAAGCATGGCGCCCAAGTCTTTCAAGGCGGCGCGGAAGGCGGAGTTATCGCTGCGCGCATCGCGCATGAGTGTCAGGCGGGAGGCGGCAAGCGGGTGGTCTACTACGTGGATGTCCATGACCACCACTTTAAACTTTTTGGGAACCAAATGGGCCATCGGGCAGTCCAATAGGGCATGAGACCTTTCACGATCGATACTGACTATGCCCGCCACCTCGCCCGCGACCTGCACGCCCAGTCCCAAGGGGAGAATCCGCCCCACCCAGTTTTGCCCGAAGATTCCGCATTCACCGCTTTCAATGAGGCGGTGCATGCCGCGCTCGATAATGTGGGCGCGCGCATGAGCGTGCTGCGCAACGATATGGGGCAGGTTGCCCAATCCGGTTTCCAGATGTCGCGCGAGGCAGAAGACACCGATGCCTCGCTAGGCCAGCACCTTGGGGCGGCGATGTAGATGCTCGATACCGCGCTTAAGCAGATTGCCACCATGCAACCGGCGCAGCTTCCGGAGGTTGAGCTTCCTCGCGTGCCGGATCTTTCCGCCGCCGAGCCTTTAGCCGCCATCGCCCATGGCAATCCCGCTCCCCTACTCGAGTCGGCGAAAAATATCGATCTCGATAATGCAACCATCTCTGCCGCGCTTGGCCAGGCCCGCACCTTGGTAGCGGGCACCATCCGGGATCTGGTGGGCATCGCCACGCAGCTGGTGCGCCAGGCCCTGCCCACCGCGCTGGGTTTCCTGTCCCTGGATCCGTCGGCGCGTGCCGCCGCTCTGGCTCAGCTTCGCGCGCTTATCTCCCAGCACCTGGGCATGGCCACTGCTCGCGTGCAACGCCTGATGGGTGATCTCAGCGCGGCCGCTCAGTCCTTGCAGCCGGTAGCGCAGCGGCCGGTGCACTCCGCGCTTGCCGACGCCCCCGTAAGCCCCACCGGCGCCCAGCAAGCCACCGCTCTTCCTGCACAATCTGCGGCGGGCGAGGGGGCCGACGCCAATGCTGCCGCACACGATGCGCCTTCTCCCCCGCCGGCGCCAGAGCCCTCTGCCGAGGGTGGTTCGGCCGCCGGTCAGGCCGCGGTCGCCGCGGCGAAGAGCCAAGTGGGCCAGCCCTACGTATGGGGTGGCACCGGAAACGGTGGCTTCGATTGCTCGGGCCTTACCCAATGGGCATATTCACAGGCCGGAGTGGACTTGCCGCGCACGGCGGACCAGCAGGCGGTTGGTCAGCAGGTCAGTGCGGATCAATTGCAGCCCGGTGACCTGGTGGTATGGGACGGGCACGTGGCAATGTATTCCGGCAATGGCGAAATCGTGGAGGCCGGTGATCCGGTGCAAACCAACCCGCTGCGCACCACGAATATGGGCATGCAATTCAAAGGCTTTTGGCGCCCCACGGCCTAAGGCCGGTGCGCTCTCGCGCGCTGCTTAGGGCGTTGGGTAGACTAAAACGCCATGAGCACCCGCGCAATTGTACCTGTAAAGCTCTCGCTGACCGAGGGCGATTTTTATACCCTCTGGGCACCCAAGTGGCGCCAAAATGGCTCCGAGTGGCAGGCCTTTTTGGGCGATGATGAGGCTGTCTTAGCTTTTAACTCGCCGGCCGAGCTGCTGTGCTTCGTGGAGTCTGGCACCAAGCACGATTTGCTGGACCACCCGCAGTGGGACCAGTTTGTCGGCCGCGATGCGGACCGCGTTACCCCGGCGAAGCGCGATGAGTATGACCTCATCGGCATGCCGGAGGCACTGGCTGGTCGCCCGAGCCACCAGAACGTATCCACCGTGGCCCGCAACTTGGAGATTGCCTCCGCGCTTGCTGACGTCGCCGGTGCAGAGCACACCACCATCTTCTTCGCTTCCCACTCCATCCTGCGCAATGTTTCCCGCGGCGCCGACCACTACTCCGGCGAGCAGGGCATGAGCGAGTGGTCCGGCGTGGGCCACGTCATCGCTGGCAACTGGAAGAAGGTCATCGAGGACCTGGATGAGCACGTCCGCGTGGTCTCCAGCGATGACTTTGATGCGGCCAAGGTTTCCGATGCCAAGGAGCGCATCTCTTCTGCTGCCGCCGCCTCCGCTGCAGCAGCCAAGGAAGCCGAGGAAAAGCGCAAGGCCGCCGCCGAGGCCGCTGACCCGTATGATAATTCTCCGTGGGCTGCCGCTGGCATCGATCCCATCAAGATCACCGCGCAGTCCAAGTCCGTCTACACCCTGCGCACCTACCTAGACGGCAAGCCCATTTTCTTGGGCAAGTGGGGCGAAATTTTCACCTTCGATTCTCCGAAGACCCTCGTGCGCTGGATTATAGACAACGATGACCACGACCTAGCCCGCGTATCCACCTGGGAAGAGGTTGTTGCCGCCGCTAATGCCGGCGAGCTAGAAATTCAGGTCCACCCGGATAACCAGTACTCCTTCAACGGCATCGTGCGCGATATCGAAAAGGGCCCAGAGGCCGTCGATTCCGATCAGATGGCGCGCTGCTACGAGGTATGCGCCGATGCCGCCGACTGGGCCGGCGACGATTCCATTAACTCCTATATGCTGGCTCACCCGCGCCTGCAGGACTACTTGGGCTACATGCTCGGCTCCACCGAACACGCCGGCTACGTACCGTCCAAGCCATATAACGAGCACGCCGAGTCCTGGAAGGGCTTGGAAGACATGCTCATCAAGCGCTTCTCCAAGTTCTAAACCCGCACGATTCGCACGGCCGCGGCCGCGCGTGGCATCAGCCGCCTCGCCTTTCCTCCCCACTCACAGCAGGTGGGAGGAGAAGGGGGCGGCTTTGTGCGTCTAGTCGCCGCGTGCTTCTTGCTCTTGGCGTCGGCTCCGGTCGCGCATGTATTTATCGAAAATCAGCCACACGACAAAGACGCTGAGGCCAACAATGGATCGGCCCAGGGTATCTATCCCAAAGACTCCGCCCAGAATCAGGCCGAGAACAATCATGCTGGCGAAAGTTACGACCCACGACACGTGCGTGTTGTATTTCATCGCTTGACCTCCCTGAGTACGTGGCTTTAAAGGTGGCGGCGAAGGTGGTCAATGAGGGCATCGATAAGCTCACGCGATTGTGGCGCCTTGGGTTTAATCTGGTCGAAGCCGTGATAGGCGCCGGCCCACACGTCGAGGGTCGTATCCACGCCGGCCGCATCGAGGGCTTGGGCAAAGGCCACGGATTCATCGCAGAAAAGGTCGATGCCGCCTACCCCGATCCACGTTGGCGGCAGGCCGGAAAGATCACTGCGCGTGGCTGGCGAAGCATAGGGCGGCAGGTCAACATCCAGGTGGTCATCTCCCAGGTACATGGACCACGCGCCGCGGTTCGGGCCCGCCGTCCAGATGAATTGGCCCACCGCACCGGACTTATCCGTGGTGCGGTGATCCAGCATGGGATAGACCAAGCCGAGCGCGCAGACCGGATGGCCCTCATCAAATGCCCGCTGAACCAAGCCCGCGGCAAGGCCGCCGCCGGCGCTATCGCCGGCGACCGCGATGCGCGAGGTATCCCCGCCCAGCTTATCGCCGTATTCTTGTACCCAGCGCAGCGCGGCATAGCACTCATCGTGGTCCGCGGGGAATGGCTCCTGGGTGGATTTGTGGTAACGCGGGGCCACCACAATGGCACCGAGCTCGGCCGCCATCCGTGCATTTTGCGGGTCATACATGGCCGGGCCACCGATAAAGATGGCCGCCGCCGTGCGTCCACACCACCACGGGGCGCGGCCCAGCATCGGCTACGTCCTGGGCATCGTCGCGTGGGGTAAGCACGCGAGCGCTAAAAGCATGGCCAGCGAAGGACGCGGAAAACTCCCTGACGTCCACCGCGTGCCGCATCGGGCGGGAAAAGTCGATGCTGGCAAAGAAGCGGCTGGCGCGGGCAAAGGTGGCGTCGGCAAGCAGATGCATTGGCAGGTACAGAACCGGGCTGCGCAACCCCGGTGCCACCTCGCGCAGGTACGGCCGGCGGCTGAGCGCATACGCCGCCATGCCCGCTACCCCAACCACACCGGTCAGGGCCGTCCCGGCCTTGAGGACTTGCGAAACGCGCATTTAGAAATCGCGCAGAATGCGCTGTGCCAGCGGCTCAGAGGAAGCCGGGTTCTGGCCGGTGTACAGGTTGCGATCCACGATGACGTTCGGGGACATCGGATCGGTCTCCTGGTAATCCGCGCCGAGCTCGCGCAGGCGGGTCTCCAGCGCCCACTTAGCGGCGGCAACCATCTCCTCGCCTTCCTCAGCGTTGCTGAAAGCAGTCATCTTGTAGCCCTTGAACGGCCAGTTCTCGTTATCCACTGCCAGCATCGCTGCCGGGGCGTGGCAAACCAAGCCGAGGGCGCGGCCAGAATCCATGCGCGCCTGCAGCAGCTTAGCGGAATCCTGGTCATAGGCAAGATCCTCCATCGGGCCGTGGCCACCTGGGTAGAAGATGAGGTCATAATCTTCCTCATTGACATCGGCCAAGTTCATCGGGTTCTCTAGTGCCACGCCCAACTCTGCCAAGTAATTTTCCTGCGCCATGCGCACGTTATCGGGCAGTACCTCAAGGCTGTACTCATCTACCACAGGAGCCTTCGCACCCGGAGTAGCAAAGTGGATATCCCAGCCCGCGCCTTGGAAAACGCGGTGCGGAGCAATAAGCTCCTCGGCCCAATAACCGGTCGGGCGCTTTGTGCCATCGGCCAGTGTCCATTCCTCAGCGGCGGTAACAACAAAAAGCACAGAAGTCATCTAACTCTCCTTTAATCGTTTCTATTCTTCAGCGGCGTCTGCCGCATCAGCGAGGGATTCCTCCGTGTCCGGGCCAGCAAGCTCCGGATCAGATAATTCCTCGTATGCTGGCAGGATAACCGTTTCTAGCAGATGCTGCCGTGATTCCTGGTCAGCGAAGGAATTCTCCACTGCTTTGACGGTGAGATCGAAAAACTCCTCGAGGCCATAACCAAAGGTTTCACTTAGAGCAAGGAACTGGTTTGTCAGAGTGGTCTTGCCCGAGGAAATGGCGCAGGTAAAGCCCAGCTGCTGCAGCAGCGGCAGCGGATGGTCATTGAGGTCTTCGGCTTCCTCAAGTGGAGTAAAGACAAGTGGGATGTGGCGATCGCGGATGTATCCAGAGGCCTTGCCCGGCAGGATGCCATCGATATTTGCAGTGAAATCATCGATCATATTGATTGGGTGGATGAGGCGATTCACCCCAGCCTGGGCGGCACGTTCTACTTCTGTGAAGTCCTCTCCCACTAGGATCTGGGTGGGCAGGAAATTCGCGCGGAAATCTGCGGCCGCGCTCGCTTGGTCCTGCGGCAGGCTATAGCCCACCACTGAGGCGTCATCGGAAACAGCGGTCTCGGGAGCAATACCAGCGAGGACGATGCGGGCGTCAAGGGAAGGAATGCGGGCGGCTGCGGCGGCGTCAGCAAGCGTGGCGGCGTCCACGCCAAACTCCGCCGGATCTAAGTGCACTTCTGCGTAGACCACGCCGTCGGCAGCCAGAGCTTCGTAACGCTCGCGGAGAGCGGCGGTGAGCTCTTCCGGCGTGCCGGCCGAGGAGGTGATGGTTTCAAAAAGGGAGACCTTAGGAAGCTTGGCCACCATGTCGGCGGCGGAGTCCTTATTTTCTGGGCTAATCAAAGGCGCGTCATGCATGCGTCCCATCGTAGGCACGGGCCTAAGATGTGTCATGTCATGAAAAGAATTCTCGCTTGTTCTCTCGCCGCCGTGCTGGCGAGCGGCCCGCCGCTAGCACTGGCGGAAACGCCGACCGCTCCAACCACTACGCGTACCGCCGCGCCGGATACCGATAAGTGCCCGCACGCCGAGCGCCCGGAAAAGGCGACCACCACCTCGGAGCGCCTCGCTCCTGGGCAGGCCTCCCCCACCCCGCTGCCACCGGTGGACAGCGATGAGCCCTGCGGCACCACCCTGCCTGAAGGATTCAAAGTGGATAAGGATGTGGTGGCCGCAGCATGGATGGTCTCCGATATCGATTCCGGCGAGATTATCGCGATGAAGGACCCAAACGGCCGCTACCGGCCGGCCTCCATCATTAAGGCGCTGCTGGCGCTGGTAGTCATCGAAGAACTAGACCTGCACCAGAAGATCGAGGTGGGCGAAGAATCGGCGCAAATCGATGGTTCCGCAGTGGGCATCGGCCCCGGCGGCGATTACACGGTGGAGCAGCTTTTGCAAGGCTTGCTTATGGCTTCCGGCAACGATGCCGCGCACGCGCTGGCACAGAAATTGGGTGGCGACGAGGTCACTTTGCGCAAGGTCAATGACAAGGCGGCCGAGATCGGCACGAATTCCACTTACGCGGCCAGCTACTCCGGGCTCGATGCCCCAGGCATGTCTACCTCGGCCGAGGATATTTCCCGCATTTACCGCGCGGCCTTCCATAACCCAACCTTTGCGCGCATTGTCGATACGGAGTCCGTAGATTTTCCGGGCTGGGGAGATTATGAAGGCTACCAACTAGGAAACGATAACGGGCTTTTCCTCAACGATCCGGACGGTATTGGTGGCAAGACGGGTTTTACCGATGATGCGCACCATACCTTCGTCGGCGCGCTCGACCGCCATGGTCGGCGCTTGCAGGCGGTCTTACTCGATACCACCGTAGAGCACGGACCGCGTGCCTGGGAGCAGGCTCAAAAACTTTTGCACGAGGCTTATAAGGTTTCCCCTGGCGATGGCGTAGGCCAGCTGCTTGCCGACGCCGCCTCCCCCACTTCCCCCGCATCCACACCGGCGCCCGATTCCCGGGCGCAATCTGCGAGCTCCTCTTTAGCTGGGGTGCAGGGGTGGCTCGGCTGGGTCATCGCTGGCGCTGTAGCTTTACTGGCTATTTGCGTGGGTGCCTTTTCACTACTTCGGCGTTAGCCCACTCATCGTGGGAGCCACGCCGGTTATTCTTCTCCGAAATGGTGAAGGTGTGCACGCCGGCGCCCACCCAGCTGGCGAAGGTACCGGGGCCCGGCACAATATTGGCTAGGCGCCACCACTGACGCTTTGCGGACTGGGTGAGGCTAAGCCGCTCTTTGGTATCGACATCGCGCACTGTGTAGCCCATCAGCAGCTTGGCCGGGCTGGCGCCGAGCCAACACTCGGTGCCCAAAACGTAGAGCAACAAAATGATGACACCACCGATAAACGTCGAGAGTTCATCCGCGCCACCAGAAAGCAAGGCACCGCCGAAGCTACCGCTGATGAGTGAGAAGAAGAAAAAGTCCAAGATGGCCATGCCGATGCGCGCATCTTTACCGGCGCGCTGGCTAATTTCAGGCGCTGGGTGTTGTAGCAGCGGTGCGGGGACGGCCACGTTCGCCGTTGCCGGCGGGAATGGATTGTGCTGCGGGGCAAAGGGATTGCGCGAATATGGCGACCCATAGGGACTAGCAGTCTGCGTAAACCGTGGTTCCTGCTGAGCGTGACGCCCCGGCCCGGCCGCCTGACCGGGCTGAAAGGACTGAACGTGCTGCTGCGGCTGCGGGTTCCACTGCCCTACCGCGCCTAGCTGACCTAAATCGCCCCACGTGGGGCGCAACCCTGCCTCACACGCCTTATCGTATTCCGCCCTCTTCGCGGCAGAACCCACAACGCTGGCAGCGATGCGCAGCTGCGCGCGCCGCGGGTCCTCGATGTCCTGCCCTTGCTGCTCTAGCAATAAATCCTTGGACTCTAGCAAGACTAAGAGTTCCCGCTCGCCATCGCGGCGGTCTAGTCCCCATTCTTCATAAAGATTCGGTGCGATGTCATTGGCGTACATAATTACTCATCTTAAAGCCAAAGGACCGCTGCGTCCTCACCCCTAAGGAGGAGGTTTACTTCCGGCGCAATAGGCTCCATACACCCACGGCCGCGGCGCCTAATGCGGCACCAATGCCAAAGGTCGCACCTGCAGGCGCGCCTTCCTTGACCTCGTTGCGAACGCGAATAACGGCTGGCTCCGGGACGGGCGGGTGAGCAAATTTCAGGGACTCGGCGGTGGTGGCGGTCCACGCGGAGATATACAGCACCACGCGCCAAATCAGGTACATGACCACCATGAGCACGATGACCGGGCCGAAGACCGCGCCGGCCGGGCTGCCGGTAGCAGAGGACATGATGACCGTAGACAGCTGCTTAAGCAGCTCGAAAGCCACCGCACCGATGGCCGCGCCGATGAGGCCGGACTTCTTCGGCACCTTGGTGCGCGGCAGGATCATAATCAGCCACCACATGACGATGAAGTTAGCCAGAAGGCCCACTGCCAAGCCGACAAAGAAAATCACAAAGTCCATACCCGAGAAGGACTCGATGCCAACCCGCTCGAAAATCTTCTGGGTAAGTCCGGAAGAACCGGCGGCGGTGACGCCAAAGGCGATGAGGAACGCCAGGATGAGGCCAATGAGGCCTACCAAGTCAGAGAGTTTCTTCTTCAGGAAGGAACCGCCCTCGTTGGCATCGATGCCCCACATGGCCGAGATACCGATGCGCAGGTTATTCATCCAGCCGAGTCCGGACCACAGGGTGGTCAAACCACCGATGCCGAACATGGCGCCGCGTTGGTCAATGGCGGTATCCAAGATCTCATTGACCGTATCTCCCATATCGCCATCGATAGAACTGGTGATCTGGGACTGCAAATCATTGAGCAAGTCCTCGCGGTTAGCCAAGACGGCGGCGACGGTGGCCACGATCAGCATGGCAAGCGGGAAGATGGAGAGTACCGAATAATAGGTGATACCGGCGGCAAATTGATTGCCGCCTTCGGCACCGTAGCGCTCGTTCATGCGCATCAGGTGATCAACAAAGCCGGACTTGGCGCGAATCTTATCTACCGCACCGGGATCGTCGGCATTGGCGCGTTCGATGCCGTAGTGGTCCGTCTTCTTCGAGGAGGATTGCGTGGTGGTAGGCACGTGCTTCCCTTCTTGCTCGCACAGTTTTTATCTCACCTAGAGTAACTGGCAAATGCCCACTTGTCCCTTTGTGGGGTGGTGCACGGGGGAAGCAGCCGCCGACTACTTGCACAGGCGAGGAAGGAAGCCGACCTTCTTATAGACGTCGTCGACAAGCGGCTGGGCAATCTCTTGCGCTGTCTCTGCGCCCTTGGCCAGGATGCGCTCGAGCTGGCCGCGATCTGCCATAAGTTCGTCGTAGCGTTCCTTGAGCGGAGTGGTAAATTCCTGCAGCGCATCTGCGGTATCGACCTTGAGGTGGCCATAGCCTTGGCCGGCGTACTTCTCCACCAAGGAATCGATAGACTCACCGGTCAGCGCGGACTGGATGACCAATAGGTTGGACACGCCCGGCTGATTTTCGCGGTCAAAAGCTACCGAACCCAAGTCATCCGTCACGGCGGATTTAATGCGCTTGGCTGAGGTCTTCGGTGCGTCCAAGAGATTGACCAAACCCTTGGGGTTAGCGCCGGACTTAGACATCTTGGAGGTCGGCTCCTGCAGGTCATAAATCTTGGCCGCACCCTCCGGGATGAACGGCTCCGGTACCTTGAAGGTCTCACCGTACTTATTGTTGAAGCGCTCGGCCAGGTTGCGGGTCAGCTCGAGGTGCTGGCGCTGGTCCTCACCCACGGGCACATAATCCGGCGAGTAGAGCAAAATATCTGCGGCCATGAGGATCGGGTAGGTAAATAGGCCCACCGAGGTGCGATCCGAGCCCTGCTTGGCGGACTTATCCTTAAATTGGGTCATACGGGAGGCCTCGCCAAAGCCGGTGAGGCACTGGAAAACCCAGGTCAGCTCCGCGTGGGCGGGCACGTGCGACTGCACGAAGAGCGTGGACTTTTCCGGATCAATGCCCAGGGCGATGAGCTGTGCGGCACCTGCGATGGTGCGGTTGCGCAGCTCCTCCGGGTTTTGCTCCACGGTAATCGCGTGCAGGTCAGGGATGAAGTAGAAGGCGTCATAGCCGTCCTGCAGGTCAATCCACTGCTTGAGCGCTCCCAAGTAATTACCCAGGTGATAGGAATCAGCGGTGGGTTGGATACCGGACAGGACGCGGGAAACGGTGGAATTGTCTGCAGTCATGGTGCTTTATCCTACCCCCTAAGCTCGGTGCGCGGTTGACCTCCTTGACTTAGGCGCCGCACTTTCGGATCGAAAAAATCCCCTACCCTTAGGGCAGGGGAAGCGGCGCAAGAACTTAAATCTTGCGGGAGGTGGGGCTAACAACATCCATAAAGATGGCAAAGCCCGCAACCATCAGCGCGCCGCCCACGCCCATGAGCACGATAGGGCCGAGGAAAGCGAAGGACGGACCAACAACGGTCCACCACCAGATGCTCAGGCCGAGGATTACAGCGCCGAGGACGAAAGAAATAATTGCGCGAGCCATGAACTTTCTCCGTTGCAGATTACTGATTTTTTTGACCTACCTATAGTAGCACTACTGCTTGTGCTTGGGCGCCTTGCGCTTGCCGACGTCCCCCTTATTAAAGCTCCACTGCTGCTCCACGTTTACTCCCCTTGCCCCTGGCGAGTGCCGGCCACTCGGCCGCGTAATCGATTGTTGCTTCGGCCGGCGCGCGATGCGGTTGCTCGAAATATCGTCGTAGTCCGCCCTCTCTGCCGCAGTAGAAAAAGCTCGTGTCTTGTTCTTAAACGGGCGACTTAAAGGCCTAGTCAGCGGGCGCGTGATGGGGCTGGCATAGCGCGTGGCCGCGCCTGCCTTGCGCTTGGCTTTGCGGGCGCCATCGCGCACGATGCGCGCGGACAAACGCAGGCGCGGGTCCATCTGCTGTTCGGCATCACGATATTCGAAGACGGGCAGGCCTTTCTTGAAGTAGATCGCGGCCAAGCGAGCGATGAAACACACTGAGGCGGTGATGATCGCAGCCGGTTCTTCGGCTAGACCACCGTGGTACAGCGCCATAAATAGTGCCGCAGCCAACAGCGAAATGGCGGCATAATACTCGCCGGAAAAAACCAGCGGAATGCGATCTGAAAGCAGGTCACGCAGCACGCCACCAAAGACGCCGGAAATCACCGCAGACACCGAGGCAATAATGAACCCATGTCCCAGGTGGACCGCGATTTGGGTGCCGAGCACCGAAAAGACCGCAAGCCCCAGCGCATCCAAGATGAGGAAGAGGTGGCGGAAATAGTGCATGAGGAAGGACATGCCCACCGTCACCACGGCCGCCACGATGACGATCACCAAATAGATGGGGTGCTCAACCCAGGTAAATGGAGGGTCATCGAGGATCATATCGCGCACCGTACCCCCGCCTAGCGCCGTCATGGAGGCGATCATGGTGACGCCAAAAAGATCAAGCTTTTGGCGTCCAGCGGATAATGCGGCAGTCATGGACTCGGCCGTAATGCCGACTACGTAAAGGACGCTAAATAGTGGCGTCATCAGCTGTACTCCACCAATAGTGGGGAATGGTCGGACCAGCGCTGCTCTACGGTGGGGGCCTTTTCCACCCAGGTGCGCTGCGCGCGCTCCAGCATCGGGCGGGTAGCCGCCTGATAATCGATGCGCCACCCAGCGTTGTTATTAAACGCCTGGCCGCGGTAGGTCCACCAGGTATACGGACCGTCTTCATCCGGATGGAGGCGACGGGCTACGTCAAACCACTGCGGATCTGTGGCCGGGGACCACGGCTCGCCGCCGGCGTACTCCACCACGCCCTGCCACTGCCCCAGGTTCTTCTTTTCCTGCGGCTTGTCATCCGGGAACGCACCAAAGACGTGGTCCATGAAGGCGCGCTCCTCCGGCAGGTGGCCAGCCTTCTTTTCATTGGCCTTATTATTCTTCAGGTCCTGGGCGCGGTGGCAGATATTCCAATCGCCGCCGATCACCATGTCGACCGGGCTGCCATCGGAGTTCGTCCGCGCCGCATTATCCGCCAGAATGTCCTGGAACTCGTCCAAGAAGCGGTATTTTTCATCCAACTTCGGCGAATCCGTATCACCGGAAGGCAGGTACAGAGAGGCGACGCGAATATCGCGGGTGGTGGCGGCAATCCAGCGGCCGGCATCGCTAAAGGAGCCGAAGCCCACTTCGACGTCGGCCAGCGGGGTGCGAGACAGGATGCCCACGCCGGCGCGGCCCTTTGCGGCGGCGTCGGCAAGCGCTAAGTGCCATCCCGCCTCTAGTGCTGGGGCCAAGGCCTTTTCGGCCTGCTCCGGGGTAGCGCGTACCTCTTGCATGACCACGATATCGGCCGAAGTCGCCTCTAACCAGGCATTCATTCCAGGATTATTTTCATTGCGCTGCTTGCACGCAGCACGGATTCCATTGACGTTTACGCTCGCGATGGTAAGGGTCATGCCAACAGCATATCGGTCCGCCTAGGCGCGGCGAGCAAGGCGCTTTTTATCCCACATCGTCGCAGCCCACACCAGGCAACCCGCAGCCGCCAGTCCAGCACCCGCCAGCGCCGGAGCGGAGTAGCCCAGTCCAGCACCCACGACGGCGCCACCAATGGTAGCGCCCGCTGCATTCGCAATGTTGAGCGCGGACTGGTTAAGAGCGGCGGCCAAAGTCTGGGCGTCGCCAGCCACATGCACCAAACGCAGCTGCAGCGAAGGCACCAGCGTGGAGCCCATAAAGGCCACGCAGCCAAAGCACAAGGTAGCGGGGATGGCATGGCCGGAGAGGAAGTAGAAGGCCGTGAGGATAACGATAAGGCAGGCCAGGGCAAAAATGATGCCAAACTCCAGATTGCGGTCAGCAAGCCAGCCGCCGAAGGCATTGCCGACGGTCATGCCGATTCCATAGGCCATGAGCACCACCCAAATGAGGCTCTGGTCCATGCCGGCGACCTCGGTCATAGTCCAAGAAATATAGGTATAGACGGAGAACATGCCGCCAAAGCCGACCACGCCCATGATGACGGTAAACCACACCTGGCTGTTTTTGAACGCACCAAATTCGGTGCGGATATCGGTCTGTTTCATCTCCGTCATGTGCGGCATCAGGAAGAACAACGCAATGGCGGTGACAATGCCCAAGGCCACGACCACCAGGTAGGCCGCCTGCCAGCCCAGCGCGGAGCCGAGGGCTTGGGCAGCCGGCACACCAATCACCGTGGCGATGGCCAGGCCCATGCCCACATAAGCCATAGCCTTACCGCGGCCACCTGGGGGCGCCATAGATGCGGCAGAAAGGTTAGCTACGGAGAAATAAGCACCGTGCGGCATGCCGGCGATAAAGCGCGCCACCATGAGGATCGCGTAATTCGGTGCCAAGACCGAGAGCAGGTTGCCCACCACGAGGAACCCAATGAGCAGCAGGATTAGACGGCGGCGCGGCAGTTTGCCGGTAAAGGCCGCAATCAGCGGGGCACCGCCCACCACGCCCATGGCATAGATGGTGATGAGCGTCGAGGCGTTTTCTTCCGAAATGCCAAAATCATCTGCAATAAGCGGCAGCAGGCCCATCGACACAAACTCCGTCGTGCCAATGGCAAACGCGCCCAGGGCCATGGCGACCATGACGATGGCGCGGCGGCGGGCGGTAATCTCCGTTTGCAACGGCAGCGGACGGCGGCGAATGCGGTGTTCGTGTGCGCTGCGCGGGCTGAGCTCGTCGATGATTTTCATGAAGAGTGAGGGTACACCCCACGTTTAGCTGTAGCATGCCCGCAGCGGGTGGTCGTGAATATCTCCACCCCTCCCGCGCATGGGTGACAGCGGCCACGCAACCCTTTTCAAGGGGCGCAAATGGGGGATCACTATCAGCAAACTGGCCCACATGTCGCCCACAAAATCGGTAATCTGGGCACTTGAACAATTTTCCAACGTTATATAGGAGAATCATGGCAAAGATTACGTGGACCCGTACCGATGAGGCGCCGCTGCTGGCGACCTACTCCCTCAAGCCCATCGTGGAGGCCTTCGCTTCCACCGCGGGCATCGACGTGGAAACCCGCGATATCTCGCTGGCCGCCCGCATCGCCGCGCAGTTCCCAGAGCGCCTGACCGAGGAGCAGAAGGTCGAAGACGCCCTAGCGGAGCTGGGCAAGATGGCCAAGACCCCGGAAGCAAATATCATCAAACTGCCGAATATTTCCGCTTCCCTGGTGCAGCTGAAGAAGGCCATCGCCGAGCTGCAGGCTGCCGGCTACGACCTGCCTGATTACCCGGATAATCCTTCCACCGAGGAAGAAAAGGACATCGCCGCCCGCTATGACTCCGTCAAGGGCTCCGCTGTTAACCCAGTGCTGCGTGAGGGCAACTCCGACCGCCGCGCACCGGAGGCAGTCAAGAACTTTGTGAAGAAGCACCCGCACCGCATGGGCGAGTGGTCCAAGGACTCCAAGACCAACGTTGCCACCATGGCGGACAACGACTTCCGCCACAATGAAAAGTCCGTCATCCTGGACAACGAGGACACCCTGTCCATCGTTCTCAAGACCGCCGATGGCGAACAAGCCCTGCTGCCGGAGCTACCGGTTCTCAAGGGTGAGGTCATCGACGGCACCTTTATGTCCGCCAAGGCCCTGGATGAGTTCCTCATCGCACAGGTCAAGCGCGCCAAGGAAGAAGGCGTGCTCTTCTCGACCCACCTCAAGGCCACCATGATGAAGGTCTCTGACCCCATCCTCTTCGGCCACGTTGTCCGCGCCTTCTTCGCCGATGTTTATGACAAGTACGGCGAAGAGCTGCTGGCTGCCGGCCTCAACGGTGAGAACGGCTTGGGCGCTATTTACGAGGGCCTGAAGAACCTGGATAAGGGCGAGGAAATCAAGGCTGCTTTCGATGCTGCGCTTTCCGACGGCCCCGACCTCGCCATGGTCAACTCCCACAAGGGCATCACCAACCTGCACGTGCCTTCCGACGTCATTATTGACGCCTCCATGCCCGCCATGATCCGCACCTCCGGCCACATGTGGAATAAGAACGACGAGGAGCAGGACACCCTCGCCGTCATCCCGGATTCCTCCTACGCCGGCGTCTACCAGGCCGTTATCGAGGACTGCAAGGAAAACGGCGCCTTCGACCCAACCACCATGGGTACCGTGCCGAACGTCGGCCTCATGGCGCAAAAGGCCGAGGAGTACGGCTCCCACAACAAGACCTTCAAGATTCCGGCCGCAGGCACCGTTGAGGTCCGCAACTCCCAGGGCGAGGTCCTCATCTCCCACGACGTGGAGGAAGGCGATATCTGGCGCGCTTGCCAGACCAAGGACGCTCCGATCCAGGACTGGGTCAAGCTCGCCGTCAACCGCGCTCGCCTGTCCGGCATGAAGACCATCTTCTGGCTCGACCCAGAGCGCGGCCACGACCGCAATATCAAGTCCCTGGTGGAGAAGTACCTTAAGGACCACGACACCGAGGGCCTGGATATCTCCATCGAGGATCCGGTCACCGCTACCAAGACCTCCATCGAGCGCATCCGCCGCGGCGAGGACACCATCTCTGTTACCGGCAACGTGCTGCGTGACTACAACACGGACCTCTTCCCCATCCTCGAGCTGGGTACCTCCGCCAAGATGCTGTCTGTGGTTCCACTCATGGCAGGCGGCGGCCTCTTCGAGACCGGTGCCGGCGGCTCTGCCCCGAAGCACGTACAGCAGGTAGAGGAAGAAAACCACCTGCGCTGGGATTCCCTCGGCGAGTTCCTAGCCCTAGCAGAGTCCTTCCGCCACGAAAAGCAGACCAACGGCAACGGGAAGGCCGGCGTCCTGGCCGCCACCTTGGACAAGGCCACCGAGCGCCTGCTCAATGAGGGCAAATCCCCGTCCCGCAAGGCAGGCGAAATCGACAACCGCGGTTCCCACTTCTTCCTGGCCACCTTCTGGGCCGAAGAGCTGGCTAACCAGACCGATGATGCCGACCTCGCCGCTGCGTTCAAGGACGTGGCTTCCCAGCTGTCCTCCCAGGCAGACGAGATTGCCCAGGCGCTTGTCGACGCCCAAGGCAACCCCGCCGACCTCGGCGGCTACTACTGGCCGAATGACGAGAAGACCTCTGCCGTCATGCGCCCAGTTGCTCAGTTCAACGAGATCATCGACGGCCTGAAGAAGTAAGTCTTCCCAGGCGAAAGCCGCCCCGCAGCGTTGATTGCTTCGCTGCGGGGCGGCTTCAGTATGCGCGTGGGTTTAGAAGCTTTCGAGCCAAGCGGCGTGCACGCGAGCGTCGCCATTTTCTTCTGGGTGGAAGCTCAGCGCCGTCACGCGGCCTTGGCGCACGCCGACCACCGCGTCGCCGTTCTCGCCCGGCACCGTCGCGATGACCTCAACGCCGTCGCCAACGCGGGTCACGATGGGCGCACGGATAAAGCTCGCCTCAATGTCGAGCGTGTCCTCCCCCATCGCGACGGGCACGGTACGTTCCTCGGAAAAGCGCTGGTTGCCAAAGGCATTGCGGCGCACGGTCACGTCCACTAGCCCTAGGGTTTGTTGCCCCGGCGCGGGGTTATCGAGCTCGCGGGCGCAGTAGATGAGTCCCGCGCAGGTCGCGAGCACCGGCAATCCTGCGGCCACGGCATCGCGCAGCGGCTCGGCCAGCCCGAAGCTACGCGCCAGCTTATCGATAACACTCGACTCGCCGCCCGGAATCACCAGCCCGTCGAGCCCGTCCACGTCGCGCGGCACCCGCACCCGGCGCGTAGCCACACCGAGCCCGTCCAAAATGCGCAGGTGCTCCTCGACGCCGCCCTGCAGCGCCAGGACCCCGACGGTAGCTACCATCCGCGCTCAGCCAGGCGGTGCGGTGCAGGAACGTCGTTGACGTTAATGCCCACCATGGCCTCGCCCAAGCCACGAGAAAGCTTAGCTAGCTCGGCCGGCTGATCGTAGAGGGTAGCCGCCTTGACGATGGCCTCCGCGCGCGCCGCCGGGTTCCCGGACTTGAAGATGCCGGAGCCGACAAAGACGCCTTCGGCGCCCATTTGGCGGACAAGGGCGGCGTCGGCAGGCGTAGCCACACCACCGGCAACAAAGAGCACGACTGGGAGGTTGCCGGTCTCCGCAACCTCGGCGACCAGGTCGTACGGGGCCTGCAGCTCCTTGGCTGCGACGTAGAGTTCATCGCGATCCAAGTGGCGCAGGCGGGCAATCTCGGCCTTAATGGTGCGCAGGTGCTTCACGGCCTCGGAGACATCGCCGGTGCCAGCCTCACCCTTGGAGCGAATCATGGCCGCGCCCTCGGTGATGCGGCGCAGCGCCTCGCCCAGGTTGGTGGCGCCGCACACGAACGGCACGTCGAAGTCCCACTTATTGATGTGGTTGACGTAATCGGCCGGGCTGAGCACCTCGGACTCATCGATAAAGTCCACACCCAGCTCGCCCAGGATCTGCGCCTCGACGAAGTGGCCGATACGGGCCTTGGCCATGACGGGGATGTCGACGGCCTCGACGATGCCCTCGATAAGCTCCGGATCCGACATGCGGGCCACGCCGCCCTGCGCGCGGATATCGGCCGGCACGCGCTCCAGCGCCATCACGGCCGAGGCGCCCGCGTCCTCTGCAATGCGCGCCTGTTCCGGCGTGACGACGTCCATGATGACGCCGCCCTTCAACATATCGGCTAGTCCTCGCTTCACGCGCGTGGTAGCGCGTCCTTGTCCATTTACCTGTTCAGTCATAGGTGCCATAGTGGCCCACACAAGTGGTACAAGACAAGAGCCATTTTCAGCGTGTTGGATTAGACCACTTATGATGGGCCCGTGCCTCTTCGCCTCGATCCCTCTGATACGCGGCCGCTGCCCGTGCAAATTGCCGCGGCCCTGCGCGCCCAAGTCGCCGCAGGAGTCCTCCTGCCCGGCGAGCGCGTTCCCTCGACCCGCCACTTGGCTTCGCAGCTCGCCGTTTCCCGAGGCAGCGTGGTCACCGCCTACGAGCAACTCACGGCCGAGGGCTACCTCACCGCGGAGGTTGGCTCCGGCACCGTCATCAACCCGCGCCTCCCCCACGCCCGCGCGCCGCAGTCTCATTCTGCCCCGCGGCCCGCCCCTGCCCCACCGCGTGTAGAACTAACCCCCGGTCTGCCCGATACCGCCGGCATCCTCACCCCCGAATGGAGGGCGGCGTGGCGCAAGGCCGCAGTGGACCCCTCCGGTGATCTCCCCCGCGAGGTGGCCGCGCACCTGCGCCACATGCGTGGACTCACCGTCGATCCGGCCTATGTGGTGGTGACCGCCGGCGCCCGCGACGGCCTCTCGCTGCTGCTGCGCGCCTTGGGCGGTCGCTTGCGCGTCGGCGTGGAGTCCCCTGGCTACCCCAGTCTTCGCCGCGTCCCCCAGGCCCTGGGCCACGTGCTTGTCGACGTCCCCACCGACACCGAAGGCATCACCGTGCCCACCGTTGACCTCGACGTTCTCATCGTTACTCCTTCCCACCAGCACCCCTATGGAGGGTCCTTGCCAGCGGCCCGGCGCGCCGAACTCGTCGAATGGGCTCGCGCACACGACGCCCTCCTCATCGAGGATGACTTTGATTCCGAACTGCGCTACGTCGGCCAGCCGCTGCCCGCCCTGGCCGCACTCGCCCCAGAACACACCGTGCTGCTGGGCACCTTCTCCTCGGTCATCTCCCCCTCCATTGCCTGCGGCTACCTCGTCGTCCCACCGCGCCTGCGCCCGGCCGTGGACCGCGTGCGCGAGGTCTTCGGCCAACCCGTCGGCGCCATCCCCCAGGCCGCGCTCGCCCACTACCTTGCCAGCGGCGCTTTACGACGCCACACCGGCCGCATGCGCCGCACCTATAAACGCCGCCGCAACCTGGTAGCCGAAACGCTCGGCACCATCGATGGCGCGCAACTCCTGCCCATCCACGGTGGCCTCCACGCGGTGCTGTTGTGTGATCCCGCCGTTGTTCCCCGCGCCGCCGCCCGCGGCATCAAGCTCACCCCGCTGCGCGATTATTGGGGAGGCGCCGACGCCGAAGACGGAGTCGTGCTCGGCTTCGGCCACCTTAGCGACACCGAGCTGCGCACGAGCCTCTCCGCGGTCGCGGCCGCCTTACGCGAGTGATACCGTAACCCCAAGGATCATAAAAGAAAGGTAATGCATGTCCCTCGGCCCGCTTGAATTCCTACTCATACTCATTCCGTTTCTTATCCTCGCCGGAATCATCGCCATCGTGGTCAAGCTCGTACGCAATAGCAACGAAACTCGCACTAACACCCGCCGCATTGCTGATCAGCTCGAGAAACAAGACCGCCACCGCTAAGCAAGGCACCCCACCAGACCAAGCACACACCGACCGCTTGGTCTATTTTTATTCTCGGTTCTGCCAGCGCGTTTTCCAAGATCTGTTCGCCAGACATACCGCTTGGTCTAGTCTTGCCAAGCATGACGACGAAATACGATAACTCCAATTCCAACTGGTCCTTCGCTACCCGCTCCGTACACGCGGGCCAAAACCTCGACGGGCACCACAACGCCCGCAACGTGCCGATTTACCAGACCACTTCCTACGTCTTTAACGACGCCGAGCACGCGGCCAACCGCTTCAATCTTTCCGACGCCGGCCCCATCTACACCCGCCTGACCAACCCCACCCAGGACGCGCTGGAAGAACGCCTCGCCTCCCTCGAGGGCGGCGTCGCGGCCGTTGCCTTCGCTTCCGGCCAGGCCGCCGAAACCGCGGCCATTTTGAACCTCGCCTCGGCCGGCGACCACATCGTTACTTCCCCGCGCCTCTACGGCGGCACCTCAACACTCTTTACCGTCACGCTCAAGCGCCTAGGCATCGACGTCACCCTCGTCGAGAACCCGGATGATCCGCAATCCTGGCAGGACGCCGTCCAGCCGAATACTAAGGCCTTCTACGGCGAGACCTTCGGCAACCCCGTGGCCGATGTCCTCGATATCCCGGCCATCGCCGAGGTCGCCCACAATAACCAAGTCCCGCTCATCGTGGATAACACCATCGCCACTGCCGCCCTCGCCCGGCCGTTGGACCTCGGCGCGGACATCGTCGTGGTTTCGACCACCAAGTTCTACACCGGCAATGGCTCGGCCATCGGCGGCGCCATTATCGACGGCGGCTCCTTCGACTGGACCGTCACCCGCAACGGCGAGCCCGTCTTCCCCTACTTCGTCACTCCAGATGAGGCCTACCACGGCCTGAAGTACGCTGATCTCGGCGCCCCAGCCTTCGCGCTCAAGGCCCGCGCCGGCCTGCTACGCGATACCGGCGCCGCCATCTCCCCCTTCAACGCCTGGCTGACGCTGAATGGAATTGAGACGGTGGGACTGCGCGTCGAAAAGCACAATGCCAACGCCCAGGCCGTTGCCGAGTACCTGGAAGGCCACGCCAAGGTCACCAAGGTCAACTACGCCGGCCTGGATTCTTCGCCGTACAAGGCCACCAAGGAAAAGCTCGGCTATGCCTACACCGGCTCCGTCCTCTCCTTCGACATCGACGGCGGCCGCGAGGAAGCCTGGGCGTTTATCGACGCCCTCAAGCTCCACTCCAACCTCGCTAATATCGGTGACACCCGCTCCCTGGCCGTACACCCAGCAACCACCACGCACTCCCAGTCCGACGAGCCTGCGCTTGCTGCTGCCGGCATTACCCAGTCCACCATCCGTCTGTCCGTGGGCATCGAGCACATCGATGACATCATCGCGGACCTCGAGCTGGGCTTTAACGCGCTGGCATGAAGCTAGTTAGCATCGGCGACTTCCGCACCGAAGCCGGCGCCACGCTTGCCGACGCCCACATTGCCTACCACCGCTTCGGCCACCTCCTCGGCGATCCCCACGGCCGCAATAACGTCATTGTGGTTGAACACGCCCTGACTGGTGATTCGAATGTGGCCGAGTGGTGGGCCGATCTGGTCGGCCCTGGCAAGGCGCTAGATACGACGAAGTGGTGCGTTATCGCCACCAACGCACTCGGCGGATGCACCGGCTCCACCGGCCCCGCTTCCCCGCACCCAGACGACGGCCGCGCCTGGGGCTCGCGCTTCCCCGCGCTTTCGGTGCGCGACCTCGTCTCGGCCGAGCGCGCCGCGCTCCGCGAGCTCGGCATCACCCACGTCCACGCCATCATTGGCGGTTCGATGGGCGGCGCGCGCACGCTGGAGTGGACGCTGATGCATCCCGAGGCCGTTGATGCGGCCTGCGTCATTGCCGTATCGGCCCGCGCTTCCGCCTGGCAGATTGGTATCCAATCGGCACAGATCGCGGCCATCGAGCAAGATTCTTTCTGGCATGGCGGCGATTACTACGCCTCCGCGCAGCGCCCACGCGAGGGGCTGGCGGCCGCGCGTCGCATTGCACACCTGACGTATCGCGGCGAGCAGGAAATCGACGAGCGCTTCGGTGTCCAGGCCCAGACCGGCGAGAACCCGCTCGGGCCCTACCGCCGCCGCAATGAGCGCTTTGCCGTCAATTCCTACCTGGACTACCAGGGCACCAAGCTGGCCGATCGCTTTGATGCCGGTTCCTATGTCACCCTCACCGAGGCGCTCAACCGCCACGATATCGGCCGCGGCCGCGGCGGCCTCAACCGCGCGCTGGGCTCGTCCGAGGTGCCAACGATGGTCGTCGGGGTCGACACGGATATCTTGTATCCATACCATCAGCAAGAACACATCTCGCGCAATCTGGGAAATCTGTTGGCGATGGCGAAGGTTGTCTCCCCAGTGGGCCACGATGCCTTTCTTACCGAGTCACGCCAGATGGATCGCATCTTGCGAAACTTTCTCACCCTTTCCCAACCGGACCCGCGCATCGATTCTGCGGCCGGCGATCCGACTGAGTACACAATTTAAGGACCCGCCAATTAAGAGCCCGCCAAGTCTGGGATCGCCAAAGCCGCGCAGCGCGCACTAGCGGTAAGCGGTGCGGCACGCTGCGCTGGGACTATGGATTGACGGGGCGAGCAGAGGCGGGACGCGGCTCAGCGATCTTCGGGCGGTGTAGCCCAGGGCGGGCGCCAGACGATGCCTTCGCCGGGGCGGCGCTCGAGCCGGCCGCGGCGCGGCGGCGCATTGGGGTCATCATCATTGACCCCGTTGTGATACTTGCAGGCCATGGTGAGGTTTTCGGGATTGGTGTCCCCACCGAGCAGCCACGGGGTGAGGTGGTGGACTTGGCATTCATCCGCTGGCGTGTGGCAGTCGGGCCACGGGCACACTGGATTTTCCGCCATCGCCATCTGCCGTTGCTTCCACGTAGCCCGGCGCCGCGATTGGTAAAGGTTTACGGGTCCGGTGACGGGATGGATGAGGGTGATAAGGCCGACGTCGGCAAGCGCACGGCGGGCAAGGTCCGCACCGGAAATCTGCGCGCCATTGGTCAGCTGCAGCGTCACGTCCTCGCCGTGGGTAACCTTGACCATCTCATTGAGGGTGAGGACCACGTTGGTGGTGATTGTGGAAGCGGCGGCACCCTGGGAAAAGACGCGGCGAGCATCGGCGACGGTGGAGACATGGTTATTAATCTCTGCCACCAGTTCGGACTCGGCGGTAATGGTCAGCGTCCACAGGTCGTCGCGGCGGCGGGTTAGGCGCACGCCCTCGGAGCGCTTGGTGGTGCGTTCCTCGCGCACAAGGCGGCGGGCGCGCTTTTCAATCTCGCTGGTAGCAACGCGCAGAGCGCAGAGTTCTTCGCGCAGCGCCCAGGCCGCACGCTGAGTTTTCAACTTCTGGGCGTAGTGCTCGATGATTTTTAGCGCATCGAGCGGCAGCGTCGTGCGGCGGGCGGTGCGCTGCTTGGCGCGAAAGGAGGTGCGACCGAAGTAGGTATCGGCAAGGCGGGCGAACTCGGCGGCTTCGCGGTCGCTAAAGCCCTTATCGACGAGCTCTTCTACCGACAGCCCAGCACACTCCTCGATGAGCACCATCGGGGAGTTCACGGCTGTCAGGTAGGTCGAAATCATGGCTCCGAGCCTAAGTGGGCCGCGCAACCCAGCGCGCGGTGGCGGGCAATGGCCTGTGGATAACCGCCCGAACTACACCATTTAGGGCCGAGATGGGTGATGGCTCTACAAAAACCTGTGGATAACTAGCTGCCGAGCGAGTCCACGGAAAAGGCCAGAAAGGCCATCGTGGCGCCGAGCAGACCGGTGAAACAGGCGTCGAAGCGGCGCGAGCGCACGGCTAGCACGCCGACACGACTGGAATCACACGTCAGTCGGACCACGGTGAGCCACAGCAAGGCCAAGCCGAGGAGGAATGTGGCTCGCCGCCAGTACTCGAAGACAGCATAGCCACCGGAGACAACCACGCCGGCCACGAAGAAGCCGATTGCTGCCCACTGCGCGGCGGGCGGCAGCGAGGAGGGCGCGAGGCCGGCGTCGTGCGGGTTATCTAGATTCACGCCAACTTTTCCGCGCGCTCGACGATATTGCGCACCAAGAAGGCACGAGTCAGCGGGCCGACGCCGCCAGGGTTCGGCGAGACGAATCCGGCCTTGTCCCAGCAGTCTGGGTGGATGTCGCCGGTGAGCTTGCCGTCGACGCGGGAAACTCCGACGTCGAGAAGCGCGGCGCCTTCCTTAATCATGTCCGCGGTGAGCATGTGGGGCTGGCCGGCGGCGGCGATGACGATATCGGCCTCGCGGGTCTCAGCGGCCAGGTCTTTGGTTCCGGTGTGGCACAGGGTGACGGTGGAGTTCTCGCTGCGGCGGGTAAGCATCAGGCCAATAGGGCGGCCCACGGTAACGCCGCGGCCGATGACCACGGTCTTGGCGCCGTTGAGCTCAACGCCGAAGCGTCGCAAAAGGTGCAGGCAGCCGTTCGGGGTGCACGGCAGGGGCGCCTCCTCGTTGAGCACGAGCTTGCCCAGATTGACCGGGTGCAAGCCATCGGCATCCTTGGCGGGGTCGATGCGCTCGAGGATGGCGTTTTCATCCAAGTGCTTGGGCAGCGGCAGCTGGACGATATAGCCGGTGCAGGCATCATCAGCGTTGAGCTCATCGATGACGGCCTCGAGCTCTTCCTGCGTGATGTCGGCCGGCAGGTCCTTGCGGATGGAGTTGATACCGAGCTTTTCGCAGTCGCGGTGCTTCATCTTCACATAGGACTGGGAGCCGGGGTCTTCGCCGACCAGGACGGTGGCGAGGCCGGGGGTAATCCCCTTGTCCTTCAGCGCGGCCACGCGCTGGGCAAGGTCAGCAAAAATCTCGTCGCGGTACAGTGTGCCATCTAGTTTGGTAGCGCTCATAGCCACCATCCTAGACTGAAGGCATGAGCCAGCTGCACATTGTCTTTGATAACCCGGTCATTCCTACTAATACGGGCAACGCCATCCGCACGGCCGCGGTGACGGGCGCGAGCCTGCACCTGATTGAGCCGCTGGGTTTCAATTTCGACGATAAGCACTTAAAGCGCGCCGGACTGGATTATCACGATCTGGCCGATGTGCAGATTCACAAGGATTTTCAGGCCTGCATGGACGCGCTGCCGGGCGCGCGCGTATTCGCGTTTACCACGCATACGGATAAGTGGTTTACGGATATCGAATACCAAGAAGGCGATGTCCTACTCTTTGGCACGGAGCCGACCGGCCTGCCGGAGGAGCATATTAACCATTCGCGCGTGACGGACCGCGTGCGCATTCCTATGGTGCCGGCTAGGCGCTCGATGAACCTGTCGAATTCGGCGTCGACGGCCGTATTCGAGGCGTGGCGCCAGCTGGGCTTTAACGGGGCGGTTTAAAATCCGGTAGTTGGCGGGAGCGCAGGCGGGCAAGGAGTGCGGCGGCGTCGGCAAGCGTGAGGTTGCGCGCGGCCATGCGCACGGGCCCCTGGACGAGGTCGAGGTCGACTGTGGCTAGGCCGAGCGCCTGGGAAATCGGCCCGCGGCGGTAGGTTAGCTCCTGGATATGGGAGGTGTGGATGGCCTTGATGCGGCGGTTGAGCCGGCCGTTGCGCACTATGACGTAGTCGCCGTTAAGCGCCACAGTTTGTTGGCGGTAGTCCAGCGGGGAGACCCACTTGGCGCGGGCCGGCGAGGCGTAGGTGGGTGCGGCGTCGGCCGGGAGGAATTGCTGGGCTTGGGCGAAGGTGCCCACCGGCAGGATGCGGGTGGAGCCAGAAGCCTTGCCGCTTGCCGACGCCCCATACCCCGCTACCGAAACCCGTACCTCGTACCAGCCCAAGGGCCGCCAGAGGAAGGGCTGGGTAATTTGCACGGCGTGGATGCGGTCGAGGCGAATGCTTTGGCGGCGGCGATCGGCCAGGCCGTAGGTGATATTGAGTACCTCGCCATCGGTGTGGGCGGTATAGCGCCAGGAAGAATCGAGCACGTTCCAGGCGTTGGGAAGCGCGCCAACGAGGATGGGCAGCGCGGTCGAGAGCGGCAACCGCGTAACCACCACGAGGATGAGGAAGCCGACGAGGAAAAGCGTGGATGTACGCAACGCGGCCGCAATCAGGGAGCGGGCGATGGGGATTTCAGGCACGAGAGCTGGTTCCTCGGCCGGTGTCTCGGTTTGGGAGATGGGAACTCCGTGAACGCGGGCGAGGATGTCATCGCGTAGGGCCTCGGCGTCGGCCTTCTTCAGGTAGGCGATTTCGATGACAGAAGATTGGCCGCCTGCGGTTTCCACGCGCACGGCTGCGAGGCGAAAGAGTCGGGCGATGACGGGCTCGACGACGTCAACGGCCTGCGTGCGGTCATAGCGTGCGGTGCGCAGCTGGACAGATAATAGGCCGCGGCGCAGAGAAAGCTCTTCTGCGCCGAGCCGATAGCCCATGCGGCGCCACCATAGGCCTGAGACGAGCCACACCACCGCGCAGACCGCGATGAAACCGGCGAAGGCGAGGGCGGTATCGCGCAAGGCCTCGCCGCGGTGTTCGCCGGTAATAAAAGCGAAGATATCGCGCAGGGCTGCCAGGTTGACGTTGAGGGCGAAGGCCGCGATGAGGGCTAGGATTACGGACCACAGGCGCAGCAGCGGGGTGAGGCGGTGGACGCGCCGGAAGCTGAGCTGATCGCTCATAGGCCGCTCATCCGTTCGCGGGCTTGGTGGGCAAGGCGGGTACGGAGGGCGTCGGCAAGCGGGGCTTCCAAGCCTTTGATGGTGGCATCCGTGCTGGCCGAGGCCGTATGGAGCTCCAGCTTTTTCAAGCCTAGGGCACGGTCGATGGGCCCGGAGGTCACGTCGACGAACTGGATGCGGCCATAGGGCACCACGGTGAAGGTGTACCAGAGCTTGCCGCGGGTGATAAGTAGCTCGTCGTCGGTTTCGAGCCAGCCCATGTTGCGCACTTGAGCGGGGATGAGCCAGAGCAGCCAGAAGAAAAGGGCGACGAAAATTCCGGCCGCCCAATAGAACCACGGGGTCCACCAAAAGCCTGCAGCAGCGGCGGCCGCGGCGAGCAGAAACATCCAGCTCAGGTGGTGGATATAGCGCGAGGTCACCAGTCGCTGTGAGACGGGATTCATTTCTTCGCTCATAGCTATTGACAGTATCAATCGGGTTCACCCCTTGCGCTACTTATCGTTACTCGATATTATCGAATTACGACAACATCGAAAGTCGATAAATTATCGACGGAAAGGATTGTCATGACCACCCCACAACCCACCCCTAAGGCCGAGCGCCGCGAAATTAATGCGGCAGCCGGTCTTGCCCTCCTCACCATCATCATCCTCGGACCCACCTACCTGCGCGACCTTGCCACCGGCCGCTTTTCCACCGCACTGAGCGCGGCCATCCCAGAAGGCCTAGGCAAACACAACCTCGACGGCGGGCCATTCTGGATGCTCGCCGCAGCGCTCGCCGTCAAGATTGCGGCCATCTTAATTATCGCGTTCTTTGCCTATCGCCTAGTTAAGCCGATGCTTCGCGGGCAGGTTTTTAATACGAAAAATATCCGCCTCCTGAACGGAATGACCGCCGGCATCCTCGTCTGGTTTATCGGACGATTCGTACTCGAAGGCCTGGGCAATAACTGGGCCTCCTCACAGCTTGGAATCGACTGGTGGGCCAGCCAGGACGGAACGTCCCTTGGCGAGCTCGCCCTGCCCTACCTCTTTGTCTGCACCTTGCAGCTCTTCTCGGCCGCCATCAAGCGCGGATGCACGCTGGAAGAGGAGGTCGAAGGCCTTGTCTGAGATACATGAACCCCAAGTAGTCTGCCACCTCGACCGGATTATGCAAGAGCGCGACATTACCGGCGCGGCGCTCGCTAGAGAAGTAGGAATCACCCCAGTTAACCTCTCCGTCCTGAAGAATAATCGCGCCAAAGCCGTACGCTTTAGCACCCTGGCAGCACTGTGCGCGGCACTGGACTGCCAGCCGGGAGATATCTTCGGCGTCGAGTAACAACCCTTGCCAGCGTGTTGGGTTTATGCAATACTTTGATTTATGTCCCCAAAGAAGAAGCCCTCCGCACCCATTTATAACCGGGTTCGTGTGCTGCGCGCCGAGCGGGACATGTCGCGCGCGCAGTTGGCTGAGGCCATCGATGTCAACCCCCAGACCGTCGGTGCACTTGAGCGCGGCGACCACTCCCCCAGCCTGGACTTAGCCTTCCGCGTCTGCGAGGTCTTTGACCTCCCCGTGGAGGCCATCTTTTCCCGCCAGGAATTTTCCCCCATGTCCACTGAAATCTACAGGAAGAATTCCTAATGGCTAACCCGATTCCCGCCTCCGTTTCTCGCCGCAAGCGCCTTGTCCTGGCCGGCGATATTTTTCTCGGCCTGGCCATCATGGCGGCGGCCCTGCACTTCTTCGCGCTTGGCTTGTCTAATCTGCTGTGGCCGATAGCTGGCATTGCGGCGACTACTTGTACCGCATGGCTGCGCCAGTCCATTCGGCACCTCGACGTTCCCACCACGGAGATGGACGAGTACGAACTGCGCCTGCATACCGACGCCCGCGACCAAGGCCTTAAAACTGCCTTGGCCACGGCCATAGTGCTCTTCCTCGTCGCCGGCGCCACCGCATTTGGGCTGCGCTTCTTAGGCGGGGAGCAGGTTGCGGTGGAGCAGGCAACCTCCGGGGCTAATATTGCCATCTTCTTTGCCAAGCTCATCTACATCCAGCTGCTGTGGATCCCATTTGCGGTAGCCAAGGAATTGGCCAATAAACTTAACGCGGACGAGCTGCGCAGCGGCGGCAACTAGCGGAAGTCGCGGGAGCCGCGGGAGAGGAATTCCCCAAAGTCCAGCGGCTCTAGTTTGTCCGCGACCACGCTCACCGCACCAGTGGCATTTTGCACGATGCCGCGGATGATCATCGCACGGGCGGTGCGGGCCAGAACTTTATGCCGCGACCACAATCCGGGTGAAACCATCACATTCATCAGGCCGGTTTCATCCTCCACACCCAAAAAGGTCAGGCCAGACGCTGTACGCGGGCGCTGGCGGTGCGTGATAATGCCGGCGATGCGCACGCGGGTGCCATCGGGGATATGGGGGAGCTGGGAGGCAGGGAGGACGTCGGCAAGCGAGGCACGCACCAGCTCCATCGGCTGCTGGTTATGGGTCACGCCGGTGGCGGCGACGTCGGTAGCCATAAGCTCAAAAGCAGACATGCCGGGCAGGTGCGGCGAGGCCAGGGCGGAGGTGCCGGGCAGCATGCCCTCGCGCTCGGTGGCGGCAACGCCGGCCTGCCACAACGCTTGGCGACGGTCCAGCCCAAGGCACTCCAACGCCCCGGCCGTGGCCAGCGCCTCCACCTGCTCCACACTGAGGTCCGCCCGGCGCGAAAGATCGGACACGCTAGCAAAAGGCGCGGCCGCCTCCACACGCTCGGCGGCGGACTCCCCCAGCCCTTTGATGAGGTTAAGGCCCAAGCGAATCTCGGCAGGTCCCGTCGCGCGGGCCTGGGCGCCGGAGTCATTAATACTTACCGGCAGCACCCGCACGCCGTGGCGCCGGGCATCCTGGATGAGTGACTGCGGGGAATAGAAACCCATCGGCTGTGCGCGCAGCAGGCCCACACAAAATTCCGCCGGGTAGTGATATTTAAACCACGCGGAAAAATACACCAGCGAGGCAAAGGACTGCGAGTGCGACTCCGGGAAGCCATAGGCAGCAAAGGCCACAATCTTGGTCCAGAGCTTATCGGCCACCTCGCCCTCGATGCCATTGGTTTCGCGCAGACCGGCATAGAAACGACTGCGCAGCGCGGCCATCTTTTCCGGAGAGCGCTTCGAGCCCATGGCGCGGCGCAGATCATCAGCCTCAGCACCGGAGAACCCGGCGGCGTCGACCGCGATCTGCATCAACTGCTCCTGGAAGAGCGGGATGCCCAGAGTCTTACCCAGAGACTTTTCCAGCACGGGATGGTCATAGGTGACCTCCTCTAGGCCATCGCGACGACGCAGGTAAGGGTGCACGGACCCGCCTTGGATGGGACCGGGACGAATGAGCGCGACTTCGACCACCAGGTCAAAGAAACGGCGCGGCTTCAAGCGCGGCAACGTGGCTAGCTGCGCGCGGGATTCCACCTGGAAGACGCCCACCGCATCGGCGCGGCAGAGCATGTCATAGACTTCCGGTTCGGCGAGGTCGAGCTCCCACAGGTGCACCTCGCGGCTGGTGGTGGCGCGCACAGCGTCGATCATGTGATGTAGCGCCTCCAGCATGCCCAGGCCCAAAAGGTCGAATTTCACCAGGCCGGCGGCCGCGCAATCGTCCTTATCCCATTGCAGCACGGAGCGATTGTCCATACGCGCCCATTCCATCGGAACGACGTCCGCAATAGGCCGATCGCACAGCACCATGCCGCCGGAGTGGATTCCTAGGTGGCGGGGCTGACCGAGGAATTGCTCGGCCAATAAGGAGACATCGGCAGGCGGCTCGGAGGTACCTTTCGACCACGCATCGGCCGAGCCCTGCGGGTAGCCCAACGCGCGGGCGGCATCTCGGGTGGCTCCCTTGCGGCGATAGGTAATGACATTGGCTACCTGTGCGGCGCGATCACGGCCGTGGGTGCGGTAGACATACTGGATGACTTCCTCGCGGCGGCCGGACTCGATGTCGATATCAATATCGGGCGGACCATCGCGGTCCGGGGAGAGAAAGCGCTCGAAAAGCAGCTGCGCGGAGATGGGCTCGGCGTTGGTAATACCCAGCGCAAAGCACACCGCGGAGTTGGCGGCCGAGCCACGGCCTTGGCACAGAATATTCTCGCGGCGGCAAAAATCCACTAGGTCGCACACAATCAGGAAGTAGCCGGGAAAGCCCAGCTGCTTGATGACGCCCAGTTCATGCCGAATCTGTTTCCTTGCTGCCTGCCGGATCTCGGCCGGGCGCGAAGCATAGCGGCCCTTGGCGCGGCGCCAGACCTCGTGCTCCAGCCAGCTCATTTCGGTATGCCCCTCCGGCACCGGAAAATGCGGCAGGTTGGGTGCGAGGGCATCCCAGGTAAAGGAGCACTCGCGGGCGAGCGCCACAGTTTCGGCGATGAGCTCCGGCCGATCCGGCAAGAGTTGCGCCATCTGCTCGCCGGATCGCAGCCAGCCAGCACCCATGGGGTGGGCGTGCGGCGCGGCGGCCGCGAGGGATTCGCGCCGGGCTAGGGCACGCTTGGCTGCGGCGAGCCGTGCTTGGTCACGGGTCGCGGCCGCCGGCCGTGCGGTTGCGATGGCCCGCAGGTTATTGTATTTATCCAGGAAACGGTGCTGATCCGCATCCTCGGGGGACATGCTGCACGAATATTCGAGAACTATGCTGTCTATTTTTATTCTTTCGAGCAAGTTATCGATTTCTGCTAGCGCCTCCGGCCCCACCAGAAAGAAGCACTCCCCTTCCAGTTCGCGTGCCACCTCATCTAACGGTGGATAGACCACCCTATCTTTCTCGCCAGCTTCCATCCGAGCACGCGCGATGAGGCGCGACAGGCGGCGATAGCCCTCCGGGGTGCGTGCCAGCACGGTCACCGGGGCCTCCGTGAGCGATAACTCCGCACCATATACGGCGGGAAGTCCTGCTTTAGCTGCGGCTTCGGCAAATTTCATCAGGCCATAAAAGCCATCGCGGTCCACGATGGCCAACCCCTCAAGGCCCAGCTCTACAGCTCGGGCCACCAGCTCCTCCGGCTCGGCGGCGCCGTCGAGAAAGCTATAAGAACTTACCGCGTGCAGCTCCGCAAAGGAGACGGCGGAGTGACCGCACCGAGCAGAATCCGCTGGCCCATGAAGGTGATTAACCGACACGGGCGCAGCAGATTCGCGACCAGAGAGAATACGCTCTACCCGCGACCAGGACAGTGCCTTTCCGCCATTAAATTCCACTCCAGACAGCGTAATATCGAATCATTGTTCTAGACAAGTTGGTGGGACGTGATGCCCGCAATAGACAAAGCGGTTCGCTGATTGCTAAGTTGCTAAACAGACAAATTATTTCAACTCCTACAAGAAGGGGATTCCCCATGCAGATCCGTCGCGTAGTGGCTGCTACCGCCGCCGTAACCATCGCTGCCACCAGCCTGGTGGCATGCTCTTCCGACTCCGATGACTCCAAGACCATCACAGTCGGCACCACCGATGACGCCAAGAAGGCGTGGGTAGCGTTCGAGCAGGAAGCAAAGAACGCAGGCTATGACATCGATATCCAGCCTTTCGCGGATTACAACACCCCAAACCAGGCTCTGGACCAAGGCGAGCTGGATACCAATAACTTCCAGCACCTGAAGTTCTTGGCGGAGTATAACCACGGCAACGGCACCAACCTGGTGCCTATCGTGGCTACCGAGATCGTGCCGCTGGCACTGTTCTGGAAGGACCACGACTCCCTCGACGGCATCGAGGGCGAAGAGGTCGCCATTCCGAATGACTCCACCAACCAAGCACGCGCCATCAACGTGCTGGTTCAGGCCGGCCTTCTCACTCTGAAGGACAAGGAGAACCTGGAGCCCACCCCGCTGGATATTGACGAGGCGAAGTCCAAGGTCAAGGTCACCCCGGTAGATGCGGCACAGACCACGTCCGCACACGGGGAGGGCACCCCGGCGATTATCAATAACTCCTTCTTGGAGCGCGCCGGCATCGACCCAGCCACTGCCATCTTCCAGGACGACCCGAACTCTGAAGAGGCAGAGCCGTACATCAATGTCTTCGCCGTCCGCGAGGAAGACGCCGATAACGAGGACATCAAGAAGCTCGCCGAGCTATGGCACAGCGACGCCGTCCAGGAGGGCGTCGACGAAGACTCCGCCGGTACCTCCGTCGAGGTGGAGCGCAGCCAGGAGGATCTGCAGAAGATCCTGGATAAGCTCGAAGCAGATCTGGACTAATCACCCTTGCTTTTACCCCGCCGGAGCCCCCGGCGGGGTTTGGCACTTTCCTAGCTAAGGACGCAAACACGTGGCAGATTCCACTCAACGCGGCACCCGCATCGAGTTCCGCGAGATCACCAAGGTCTTTAAACAGAAAAAGGCACGAGTCAAAGCCCTCGACAATGTCTCCATGACCATCGAGCCCGGCGAAATCGTCGGCATCATTGGCTATTCCGGCGCCGGCAAGTCCACCCTCGTGCGCATGATCAACGGTTTGGACACCCCGTCTGCGGGCGAGCTACTGCTTGATGACACCAATATCGTCGGCATGTCCGAGAAAAAGCTGCGCGGCATTCGCCGCAATATCGGCATGATTTTCCAGCAGTTCAACCTGATGAACTCGCGCACCGCAGCCGGCAATATTGAATACCCGCTGCAGCTGCAGGGCGTCGGCAAGCAGGAGCGCGCCAAGCGCGTGCAAGAGCTGCTGGACTTCGTCGGCCTGGGAGACAAAGGCAAGAGCTACCCAGAGCAGCTCTCCGGCGGCCAGAAGCAGCGCGTCGGCATTGCCCGTGCGCTGGCCACCAACCCTTCGCTACTGCTTGCCGACGAAGCCACTTCCGCCCTCGACCCCACCACCACGCAGGAAGTCCTCGACCTACTGCGGCGGGTGAACAAGGAATTCGGCATCACCATCGTGGTCATTACCCACGAGATGGAAGTCGTACGCTCCATCGCCGATAAGGTCGCCGTGATGGAAAGCGGCCGCGTAGTGGAACAAGGCAGCGTCTACGAGGTCTTCTCCAACCCGCAGACCTCCGTGGCCGCCAAGTTCGTGGCCACCTCGCTGCGCAACGAACCCGACGTTGTCGAAACCGACGACCTGCTTGCGCACGAAGGCCGCCTGTTTACCATCAACCTCACCGAGGAATCCGGCTTTTTCACCGCCGCCGCCCGCCTCAAGGAAGCCGGCGTGTCTATCGCCGTTGTCCACGGCGGTATCACCACGCTGCAGCAGCATTCCTTTGGCAAGCTGACTGTGCGGCTTAGCGGCGATAATAACGCCATCGAAGAGTTCTACCGCACGCTTTCTACCACCACCCAGATTGAGGAGATTGCACGATGACCGTCACCACCCTCGCCCAAGCCAACTGGGACCGCCTCGGCCCTTCACTAGCCGAGGCCATCGTCGATACCCTCATCATGGTCTCGACCACCCTCATCATCTCCGGCATCCTCGGCCTTGGCCTGGGCATGCTGCTCTATACCACCCGCACGGGCGGCATCCTGCAAAACCGGTTTGTCTATTTCATAGTCAACCTGCTGGTGAACTTCGTCCGCCCCATCCCGTTCATCATCTTGCTGGCTTTTGCTCAGCCACTGACCGTCATGGTGATGGGCGGTTCCATCGGCCGCGGACCGGCCACCTTCGTCATGGTCATCGCCGCGACCTTCTCCGTAGCCCGCGTGGTGGAACAAAACCTCGTATCCATCGACCCCGGTGTTATCGAGGCCGCCCGCTCCATGGGTGCCTCGCCGTGGAAAATCATTACCTCCGTCATCGTTCCGGAGGCCCTCGGCCCGCTGATCCTGGGCTACACCTTCCTATTTATCGCCATCGTGGATATGTCCGCCATGGCCGGCTACGTCGGCGGCGGCGGCTTGGGTGACTTTGCCATCGTCTACGGCTACCGCGCCTTCGAGTGGGAAGTCACCGTCGTGGCCACGCTCATCATCATCGTGCTGGTGCAGGCCGCGCAGTTCTTCGGCAACTGGCTCTCCTCCAAAGTCATGCGCCGCTAGCCCCCGCTTGCCGACGCCGCCTTCGCGCAGCCTACCCCGCGACCGGCTCCACGCCGGTCGCTACGATGGCCTGGCCTTTCTTCGGCGCATCGCCGCACGAGGAGACCACACCTTCTACCTCGCGCTCCTCGAGCGCCACGCGCCAGCGCCGGCCGTCAGCGTGGCTGACCTCGCCGCTGTCGGTGGCGGTGAGCTGGCCATAGGAGAGGTCCTCGCCGGCGTTGATAAGCGAGCGGGCCACCGCTAACTCCGCCACCTGGCCGCGCGGGCCGAAAATACCGCGCCCGCGATTTACCGGGTAGAAATACTTCCCCTTCGCCGCCGCCGCAATCATCTGCGCGGCGGCTTCTTTATTCATGCGGCCAAAGGAATAGGCCCATGGCATGAGCATGACCGACGGCGCGAACCGGTGCCCCTTCGTGTGCGAGGTCTCCCACACCATATCTGGGTAATCCGCCACCAGCTCCGCGGCCAGCGGCCGGCCCTTGACCGCACAGCACGTATCGCGCTTCGCATGCGTACACACCAGCACCAGCGGCGTGTCCAAAGCGCCGCCCCCATTGCGGCCAGGCCCGGTCAGGTCCAGATCGAGGATCTTCTCCGGGCCCGTCAGCAGCACGAGTTCCATCACGCCCTGCTCGGCCCACACCAGGTAGCAGCGGTGCATCTTGCCTACCTGGCGGCCGTCGCGGCCCGGCCGGCGGATAAGCTGCAGCCCCGCCACGCCCTTCAGCTTGGTCTTGAGCTGCGCCGTGAGCTCCGGCCCAAAGGTATCGCCGTCGAGCACGTCTCGCGACCATCCGCCCGGCCACTCGAAAAGCACATAGACGGATTCCTTCTTCGCCGTGCCTGGCAGCGGCTCTACCTGGATATCTGAACAGAACTCGGTCATATACCTAAGCCTAACCTTTCTGCTTTTCAGCTCACACCCTTGGCAACAATTCGGCCACGAAGTACCCCCTCAGCTATACAGTTCACGACCGAAAATATAACCTAGGGGACATGTTGAAAGTCCGTCTCGCCGCAACGCTTCTCGTCGCTGCTTCTCTCAGCGGCTGCGCCGCCCACGAGACGGACCGCACCACCATGGCCGCGTCCGCGGATAACTCCCAGCTCAATCCGCTGGGCCAGGCCAATATGGAGATGAAAACCCTCCGGCCGCAGGCGCCCTCCGAGCTCACGGTGACCGACGTGCGCATCGGCCGACACGAGGGCTTTGAGCGCGTCGTCTTCGAACTCGACGGCGGCGGCGCTCCCGGCTGGTTCGTGGACTACGCCGACACGCCCACACAGCAGGGCTCCGGCAAGACCATTGATTACTCCGGCGAGACCGCACTCAATGTCAATATCGACGGCGTGGTCTACCCCTTCGAGGCCGGCAAGGAGGACCCCCGCATCGGCGTGGTGGATGCCCCCACGGAGGGAGTTGTCACCCAAGTGGTCAACGGCGGCACCTACGAGGGCCGCTGCCAATTTGTCATCGGCATGACCTCTCGCAAGCCTTATTCCGTGCAGGTGCTCAATAACCCCACCCGCCTCGTGGTCGATATTCGCAATTAGTAAGTCGCCTCAACCCGCCAGCGGCCACCGGACCATACCAACAGCCACGCCCGCTGATGCTCTTCGTGGTCGGCTTGGCCCACCACCTGCAGGCGCGCTACGTGCTGTGGAGTATCGGTCCACCACTGCGTATCCACCGGCCAGGGGCCGGCCCAGCCCAGCACGCGGAAACGACGCGCACCCCAGCTCAAGGCCACCGGCACCCCGGACAGAAGTGCCTCAGCGGTGACGAAGACGGGGTGCTCGGCGGCGTCGACAAGCCGAATGCGCGCGGCCGGGTGGTTCGGCCCACCACCCAACCGCGCGGGCAGGGGCGCGGGAATGCGGCCGGGCCACTCGCCGTCCGGCGGGGCGTCGCGCTGCTCACCATAGGGCACATACTCGATGCGCTCGGCCACCCCGCGGCCGCCCACCGCCCGCGGCTGCAGCACACGATCCACCCCCAGCTGTGATTGCACGCGGGCGATCACGCGCTTGACCTGCTCCTGCGAACCTTCCCCACCCCACAGGCCGGTGGCGGACGGGGCGGCAACCTCCACCGGCTCCAACGCTAGGCGGCGAATGGCCGCACCCTCACCAGTAGCGCGCGTGAGCCAACCATCGAGCTGCCAGCGCACGCGGTCCGCGGTGGCCTGCTCCGTCAGCGCTTCCTGTGTGCGCCATACCCGCGCCAGCTCCTCACCGGTGCCAAACTCCGCCACCACGCGCAGCCGCAGGCATACCTTGCCGGCCTCCTCCAAGCGGGCATGCAGCCGGGCCGCGAGTTGGCGGGCCGCGAAGGCCGCCGCGTCCACGCGCTCGATGCGCTCTTCCATTTCTACGGCCAGGTCTGGGCGCGCCAGCTCTGGTGCCACGCGCCTATCCGCACGGGCCTGGGCCAGCTCGTGCGCGCGCCGGCCCGGCTCGCCAAACCGGGTGGCTACCTGCTTAAACGGCAGCGCAGCCAAGTCACCCAGGCGCCGCACACCCAGCTTATCCAGTTGTGCGATAAACCCAGCCTCAAAGCCCAAGGCCTCATCGGCCGCCAGTACCTCTATGGGCTGGGTGGCCAAAAACTCCCGCGAGCCGCCCTCTGGCACCACCGCGCCCACACCACGATGCCGGGCCGCGATGACGGCCGTGGCAATCTCGTCGGCGACGCCGAGGGTGGAGTCGAAGCCGGCGTACGAAGAGGCGTCGACAAGCATCTCTAGTGCTTTCTCCCCGTGGTAGCGCAGCGCCGCGCCCGCATCCACAATCGCCAGGCCCGGGCGCAGCACCTCCACCGAGGACGCCACCGCGTCCAAACCAGCCGCAACCTCTGCAAACGCCGCGCCATCCCGGTCCGGATTGGCCTCCACCACTGCCGCCTCGGGGCACAGCGCTTGGGCCTGGCGCAGGCGCATCCCGCGCCGCACCCCCGCCCGGCGCGCCTCTCTATCGCACACCGCCACCGCGTGGTTGCGCGCAATAACCATAGGGCCCTGCCCGCCGGCGGCCTGGATGGGCCAATCCGGAAACCACACGGCCGCTACCCTCATACGGCCTCCAACCGGCGGCGCTCACCCACCGTAAGCACCCCACGCGAGACCCCCTGCTTCGAGGTCACCTCCACGTCCATGTCCACACCGCGAATGCGCCCACTGCCCTTGCCGACGCCCCGGTAAGCACTCACCCGCGCCCCTATCCCCACCGCCGTACCCGGCAGCCGGGTTCCTACCGTGAGTACCGCCGCACGCCCGCCGCGCACCTTCGCCAGCACCGGCCGAGCCTTGGTGGGGCTCACCTCGCCGGGCGGCCCACGGTGGATGACAAGGTCCAATCCTTCCGCCAATACTCCCGTCACCATCCAAGATTCCAGGCCCGGATCCGGCACGGTTACCACGCGTTCGATATCACCCTTATCGGCCACTTGTGCGAGGAGGAGATCTGGCCACCCCACCACTCCCACATACCCACCACGGGCGGTGAGGTGACAGATAAGCTCCACAATAAGCGCTGGACAGTTCGCACAGTGCACCACCTGCCGGCGCGCCAGCCCACCTGCAGGAAGCAAGCGTGCCAGGCTAGGGAGCGTATCTACCAGCTCTTCTTCCAAGCCACGCTCCATAGCGCGCATGCGGGTACGCAGCATCGCCACACGGTCTGACCTGCTTAGCCCGGTCACCGCTTTTTCTAGGCGAACGCTCGTTTGACTCACCCAAATAGTATGAACTCTCACCCGGACACATGCAAGTGTATGTTCGAATGGTAGCCTTAACGGCATGAACTTCAACGCTGCCTACAGCGCCATGCGCGAGCACACCACCCCCATCCCCACTCCGCCATGGGTGCGCTTGGGCTCGTCCATCCTCATCGGTGCGGCCGTGGCACTCTTGGCTAGCCGCGCGCATATCTTTGCCGCACTAGTTGGGGCACTCGTATGCCTTGTGGCGGCCTTCGTTCTCGTCTTTGCCCACCCCTACCGCCGCGCGATGCGCGCTTATGCCGACAAGCGCAATGTCGCTCTGGTTCCCACCGTCGCACAGCTCGTGCCACTGATGATCCTGTGGCTTATGGTGATGCTCGCACCCATCGTGGCCCTGCCCGCCTGGGGCGCCGGTCTGGTGTGGCTAGTGGTCTTTGGGCTGAGCTTTTTCGTCTTCCCCCACGTGGATGGCACGCGCCGGCTCGCGTTTGCCTAATCTATACGACACTTTTCGGGGTTATCCACAGCTTTTCCGGCCCTAGTGCCGGGGGTGGGGCGGGTTATCCACAGAATTCGCTGTAGCGGTTGCGCCGGCCGTGCACCGGTGAAGGTGCGCGCCGTAGCGTTGCAGGCATGAACGCACTCGAGACCTACCTCACCGCCTTGGGCCCCGGCATGGACATCATTGCCGGGTGCCAAGGCATGTCTGGGTCCGAGCTTATGGACCGCGGCGCGCCCGATGCCATCGCCGCCGATCTGCTTCTTTTGTGCGAAAGCTACTTCGGCCGCACCAAATTTACGCGCCTGCAGCGCCGCGCTATTGCCGACGCCCGCCGCAACACCCATTCCATTGCCACGCTTACCGCCCTAGAGCGCATTGTTAACCGCGCGCCCAGCAAGAAGCAGGCCTGGCAACTTCGCGCGGAATGTTGCGCGATGACCGGCTCGATGAGCCATATCCTTAAACACGCCCGACGGCGCCTGCGCGAGATGAAAGACAACACCGTAACCCCAGGCGTGCGCACTTACCGACGCCCCAATGACTACTGGACGCTGGCCATCACCGGAACCTCTAGTTTCATCGCAGATCTCAACGCCGCGCTGGCTGCGACCGGAAAGCAATCGCTCGAGGCGGTGGAAAAGATATTCTTTGACCAAGCTGCAGCCGCGCGGGCAAAAGTGGTCACTAATGCCATCGTGCCCTTGGACAAATTCATCCGCATCCGCAATGGCCGCGGCGATGATATCGAGCTCGATCTGACCAACGGCGCCACCATCACCGGCACAGAATATTTGCGGCGTGTGCTCAACGACGTCGGCTTTTCTGGCGATAAAGAAACCGGCTACGTCACGCTCGTGCACCCCGAAGAAGGCCCAGTCAACTTGTACCGGACTGCACGTGTGGCCAATGACAAGCAACGCATTATGGCCGCTGCAGAAAATCCACGCTGTGCCTGGCCGGGCTGCAACCAACCGGCCGACCTCTCCCAAGTCCACCACCTCAAAGCCTGGAGAAACGGTGGAGAGACGAATATGAAAAACCTGGTCATGTGCTGCGCCTACCATAATGGCGTCAACGACGATGACCCCAACGCCCCACCTCGGCGCGGCCGCCTCGAGCGGGTGGGCGGGCGCATTGTGTGGCGCCCACCGTTTACCGCGCGCGAGTAAGTACCACCACTAAAACGAGCGAGAAGGCGCTCAGCACTAGACTGAGCGCCTTCTACGCCTGCCGTTTTACTCCCACTCGATGGTTCCCGGTGGCTTGGAGGTGCAATCCAAGACCACACGGTTAACGTCCTTTACCTCGTTGGTGATGCGGGTAGAAATCTTCTCCAGCACCTCGTAAGGCAAACGGGTCCAGTCCGCGGTCATAGCGTCCTCCGAGGACACCGGGCGCAGCACAATCGGGTGACCATAGGTGCGGCCGTCGCCCTGCACGCCGACGGAGCGGACATCGGCCAGCAGCACGACCGGGCACTGCCAAATCTGGTCATCCAGGCCGGCATTGGTCAGCTCGGTGCGGGCAATGAGGTCTGCCTCGCGCAGCGTCTCCAAGCGCTCCTCGGTCACCTCACCGATAATGCGGATACCCAAGCCTGGGCCGGGGAATGGCTGACGGCTAACGATCTCTTCTGGCAAGCCCAGCTCACGGCCGACGGCGCGAACCTCGTCCTTAAACAGCAGGCGTAACGGCTCGACCAGTTCGAACTCCACGTCATCCGGCAAACCGCCGACATTGTGGTGAGACTTAATATTCGCCGTGCCATCGCCGCCGCCAGACTCGACGACGTCCGGGTACAGCGTGCCCTGGACGAGGTAGTCGACGGTGGAGCCAGCAGGGGCGTCGTCAAGCACGCCTGCAACCGCCCGCTCAAAGGAACGGATAAACTCCGCGCCGATAGCCTTGCGCTTGGCTTCTGGGTCGCTAACTCCTGCCAGCTTATCCAGGAAGGCGGCGCGCTCATCGGCAGTCACCAGCTTCGCGCCGGTGGAGGCGACAAAGTCCTTTTCTACCTGCTCACGCTCGCCAGCACGCAGCAGGCCGTGGTCAACGAAAACACAGGTGAGACGATCACCGATAGCACGCTGCACCAGAGCGGCCGCTACAGCGGAGTCCACACCGCCGGACAGGCCGCAAATAGCGCGGCCTTCCTCGCCCACCTGGGCGCGGACATCGGCAATGAGCTGCTCGGCGATATTATCGGCCGTCCAGTTCTGCTCTAGGCCAGCAACCTCAGTAAGGAAGCGGGTAAGCACCTCCTGGCCATGCGGCGAATGCTGTACCTCAGGGTGGTACTGCACGCCGGCCATCTTCTTGTCTAGGCACTCCATTGCTGCAACCGGAGCACCGGCCGACGTGGCCGTAACCTCAAAGCCTTCGGGAGCGGCAGATACGGCATCGCCGTGAGACATCCACACCTTGTGGGTAGCCTCCAGGCCTTCATGAAGTACGCCGCCCTTGACATTTATATCGGTACGGCCGTATTCACGCTCGCCAGTCGACGACACGGTGCCACCAAGCGCATGGTTCATGGCCTGGAAGCCATAGCAGATACCGAAGACTGGGATGCCGAGCTCAAGCAGCTCCGGCTTCAGAGCCGGGGCGCCGTCAGCATAGACAGAGGACGGACCGCCCGTCAGAATAAGCGCGGCGGGGTCTTTAGCTTTGATTTCCTCCACAGACGCGGAGTGAGGGACAACCTCGGAGTAAATCTTGGCCTCGCGCACGCGGCGGGCAATAAGCTGCGCGTACTGAGCGCCAAAGTCCACAACGAGGACGGGGCGCGGGGTAGTATTTGGCTTAGTCACGTCCCATAGTCTAACCCACTAAACTGATAGCTTATGAAGCGCTTGGCTATTGTGCTCGCCGCGAGCCTGTTGTTGTGCGGTTGTGACGCCACCCCAACTACGGCGGAGGTGGCGTCTACGCTGGATGAACAAGGCCCGCAACAGGTGACACTTCCGGCCGCGGAAGTCTTTGGAAGCGAGTGGGATGAGTGGGTTCCATTGTGCGGCACGCAGCAGGCAGAGCGCGCGGGGCATCCAGAAGTAGCGCAAAATTCGGTGGTTCTACGCGCGAGCGGCGAAGAGAAGGTTGTAGAGCTCAATCCCTCGGGAGTACGCGTGTGCCCAATCCACAACGCAGGGCAATGGCGGCCAACGGCGGGCAAGACCACGTGGAGGCGCGAAGGCGGCTGGCAATTGATTTCCTAATCACTCTCCTACCTCGCCACCTGGCATCTGTTCAGCGGCGAAGGAAGTAATAGGGCAAAGAAACGCGGCTGCGCCAAGAAGGCACAGCCGCGTCGGAAACTCTCGCACGGATTAGTAGCGAACGGCGAGTTCGACCTTCTGGAAAGACTTCAGGTCGGTGTAGCCACACTTGGCCATGGAACGGCGCAGCGCGCCGACCAAGTTGGTGCGGCCGAAAGGCTCGCTGGAGGGGCCATGCAGCACGGTTTCCAGCGACGGGGTGGCCGACTCTTCTGTGGCTTCGGCCGGGGTACCGGTGGTGAGGAAATCGACGTCCAAGTCGGTATCGGCCCCGGAGAACTGAACGAAACCGCGTGGGAAACGCGGGTGGCCGGCCGTGGCAGGCCAGTACCAGCCCTTGCCGCCGGCCTCGCGGGCCTGAGCCAGCAGTGGGCCGAGAACAACGCCGTCAGCGCCGCAGGCAAAGGCCTTGGCAATATTGCCGGAGTTTTCAAACTCGGTATCGGCGATGATGTGTACGTAGCGGCCGCCGGTCTCGTCGAGGTAGTCGCGGCGGGCTGCGGCGGCGTCGGCAATCGCGGTGCCCATGGCCGAGTCGATGCCTACGGTCTCGGCGTTAGTGGTCACGCCTGCGCCAACGATGACGCCGGCCGCACCGGTGCGCATCAGGTGTAGCGCAGTGGTGTAGTCGGTGACTCCGCCGGCGATGACCGGAACGTCAAGAGAGCCAATGAACTCCTTGAGGTTCAGCGGCTCACCGCCGGTAGCCACGTGCTCGGCCGACACCAAGGTGCCCTGGATAAATAGCAATTCGGCACCGGCCGCGATGACCTTTGGGGCCATCTCTCGCGCATTCTGCGGAGAAACGCGCACAGCGACGGTAACTCCGGAGTCGCGGACTTGGGAGATGCGTTCGGTGAGGAGGGCGTCGTCAAGCGGTGCAGCGTGCAACTCTTGGATGATGGAGTTATCACCCGGCTGCGAGTAAATGCGGGCTAAAGCTCCCTCGAGGTCCTTGTGGCGGCCCCACAGGCCCTCGGCATTGATGACGCCGAGGCCACCTTGCTTGCCCATCTCGATGATGAACTCAGGGGTGGCGAGCGCATCGGTGGGGTGGGATACGAAGGGGATGTCGAAGGTATAGGCGTCGATGTGCCAGGTGGTGTCCACGTCCTTGGAGGAACGGGTGCGGCGCTGCGGCACGATGGATAGTTGCTCTAGATCGAAGGTGCGGCGGGCCTCGCGGCCGATGCCGATTTCGGCGTATTCACGCATGATATTCCTAGCGGTAGTTTGGTGCTTCTGCGATTTGCTGCAGGTGGTGCGGGTGGGATTCCTTCAGGCCCGCGGCGGTGATTTGAACGAAGCGCTTGGTCTTTAGCTCGGCCAGGGTGGCGGATCCGGTATAGCCCATGGAGGCGCGCAGACCGCCGATAATCTGGTGCACGATGGCATCGATATCGCCACGGAAGGGCACGCGACCCTCGACGCCTTCCGGAACCAGCTTGTCTTCGCTGCGGACATCGGCCTGGAAGTAGCGGTCCTTGGAATAGGAGCGCTTCTCGCCGGAAAGTCCGCGACCCTGCATGGCGCCCATGGAACCCATGCCGCGGTAGCGCTTGTACTGCTTGCCCTGGTAGACCACGATGTCACCGGGGGCTTCGGTGGTGCCGGCAAACATGGAGCCCAGCATGACGGTATCGGCGCCGGCCGCCAGGGCCTTGGCGACGTCGCCGGAGTACTGCATGCCACCATCACCGATAACCGGCACACCGGCCGGGCCAGCTACTGCGGCGGCCTCCATCAGGGCCGTAATCTGCGGCGCGCCCACGCCGGCGACGACGCGGGTGGTGCAAATGGAGCCTGGGCCGATGCCGACCTTGATGGCGTCGGCGCCGGCATCGATCATCGCCTGGGCGGCCTCACGGGTGGCGAGGTTACCGCCGATGACATCGACCTTGGAACCGAAATCCTTTTGGACGCGGGCGACCATTTCCAGCACGCGGTTGTTGTGGGCGTGGGCGGAGTCGACGACGAGGGCGTCCACGCCGGCGTCGACAAGCGCGGCGGCGCGTTGATAGGACTCTTCGCCGGTACCGATGCCGGCTGCAACCAACAGTCGGCCGGCCGAGTCCTTGGACGCGTTAGGGTACTGCTCGGTCTTGACAAAGTCCTTGACGGTAATCAGGCCGGTGAGTTTATTATCCGCATCGACGATGGGCAGCTTTTCCACCTTATTGGCCGAGAGCAGTTCGAGGGCTTCCTTCTTGGATACGCCCTCGCGCGCAACGACGAGCGGCATGGCCGTCATGACCTCGCTGACCTTGCGGTCAAAGTCAGGTTCGAAGCGCATATCGCGGTTGGTGCAAATGCCCACCAGGGTGCCGTCCTCGTCTACCACCGGCAGGCCGGAGATGCGGAAACGGGCGCACAACGCGTCTACTTCCCCGATGGTCATATCCGGGCGGGCAGTGATGGGGTCGGTGACCATGCCGGACTCGGAGCGCTTCACAATCTCTACCTGCTCGGCCTGGTCCTCGGTGGACAGGTTGCGGTGCAGCACGCCGATACCACCCTGGCGGGCCATGGCAATGGCCATGCGGGCCTCGGTCACGGTATCCATGGCGGCCGAGGCAAGCGGAACGCCGAGGCGGATATTGCGGGTAAATTGCGCGCCAGTATCGACCTCGGAGGGCACGATATTGGATTCGGCGGGCAAAAGGAGCACATCATCAAAGGTCAGGCCGCGCAGGGCTACCTTGTTCGGGTCATCTCCACCAGTATGAATACGGTTCTCGCTCATCGAGGTCTCTCCTTAACAGGTTTAGCGGCTAACCTAACTGTAGTGCGTTGCCGGCCGAAGACACCATTTGGGCAGGGGGTAAATTGCCTCGGGAGGGTAAGTTCAATAGGCTCGCAGGCGTGAACTTCTTCGCCAATATGCCCCGCGATCCTTTCGCCGATGATCCGAATGACCCCGCCTCCTTCTTGGAGGAAGACGAGCAGGTCATGCCGCTTACCGACGACGACCGGATCGCCATCATTCACGACCTCGCGCTGGTGCAGAAATTTGCGTCCATCCTCGGCCCGCGCGGCATCGATGGCATCTTCTTCTTGTGCGAGGATTGCCAGGAAAACCACTTTTATGAGTGGGACATTATGGCCGCCAATATGCGCGCCACCCTTGAAGGCGAGCTAGCACCGGTGCACGAGCCAAGCGCCGAGCCAGATCCCTCCCGCTACGTGCCTTGGGACTACGCCTTGGGTTACTTGGATGGCCTAGAGGGCCGCTAGCTTCTACTGCTGCTGGCCCAACTCGATGGTGGTCGTCGGCCCATCCTCAACGTTGGGGTTGGGCTGCGGGTTTGGCTGCCCTTGTTCCGTGACCACCACGGTTTCGGTAGCGTATTGAGTTTCGGTCACGGTGACCTGCTCCGGCTGCTGTTCCGGTTGCGAAGCCTCTTCCGCCACGGTTTCGGTGGCGGTCTCCGTCACGGTGTGCGGGGTAGGCTTCGGGTGCGCAGAGCGCTTTTGTTCCGCCTCGCGGTTGGCAGCGATGGCCTTTTCTTCTTTGCCTTCGGCCTCGTCCAGCTTGGCGCGGGCGTCCTTCATCAGTTCGCGAGCGCCTTCAATATCGCCTTCGGCCGCGCGAGATTCCATCTCTTCCAGCGTCCCGGCCAGCTCCACGTTGCGGGTCTTATCACCCTTGTCAAAGGTTCCGGCGTGCAGCATCGCACCACCAGCGCCAGCGATGACTAGGGTTGCGGCGGCAGCGCCGATGAGCCCATGTACGAACGGGCCGCCGCGGCGGCGCTTGCGGGCCTGGCCTAGGTCGATGACCTCAGGCTCAGCGTCGGCGCCTTCTACCAGCGGAGCTGGAGGCATCTGCTTATCGACGTCCCCCTTTAACTCCAGCAGCAGCTCCGCCAGGTCATCCTGACGGTCGGAAGGGGCGTTCCCCTTCGAAAGCTCAGTGAGGAATGCATCATCATCGACCAAGGGCTGGAGCTGTTCCGCTAGGTCGTCGTTATCGCCGTGGTGCTTCGGTGCCATGATGGTGTCTCTCCCCCTTCCTTTCTGTTATGAAATATCTGCTGTAAGAGTCGGCCGCTAGGCCCTTAGCGCGCAGTTTCCTGGGCGGCCTGGAGGGTCTTTCGCAATTGAGCGAGTGCTCGGTGTTGTGCGACACGAACCGCGCCTGGGGTGGAACCCACAATTTCCGCGGTCTCTTCTGCCGACAAACCGTTGAACACGCGCAGAATAACGATGTTTTTCGCCTTGTCACTTAACGTATCGAGCAAGGCGCGCATTCTGTTACTACCGTCGGTCTCCAGCGCCCACTCTTCAGGGGTGGCGTCACGCGCGGAGTCTTCTGGAATTTCTTCGGTAGGGGTGGACTTATCGCGCCCCATGGCGCGGTGGGCATCGGTGACCTTATTGAAAGCGATGCCATAGACATAGGCCATAAACGGGCGGCCTTTGTCCTCGTAGGAGCCAATAGAGGTGGCCACTGCAAGACAGATCTCTTGGGCTACATCCTCCGCGGTGGGTTGACGGCCGCCACCGATGCGGGCGCGGCAGTAGCGCAGCACCTGCGGGTGAATGATCCGCAGGACTTTTTGCAGCGCTCGACGGCTGCCGTCGACGGCATGCGGGACGAGATCCGCTAGCTCCTGTTCTTTATCACTCACGTATGCACCCTCTGAGATGTTTTCGACCGGTAACTAACCATATTGGCACACAGGAAGTTTATGCAAAGACAACGCGCAGCCCCATTACCTATGCAATCTGAGAGACAGAAAATTCACAAACCGTTAACCTTCGACGTTTGCGCTGGTAAACCATGGTGTAGGAAGAGGAATGGCGAGAACAATACTTAAAAGTCAAAAATCGGTAACCCACCGTTTACCCACGCGCGAAACACTACGTGAGGTTGCTTTCCGCGACACTGCGGAAGCCGCACAAGAATTCTCGCCCTTACAAAGGAGCTTATTAACGTGTCTCAGCCTCATTTGCTTCCCGGTCCCACCGCTGACTTGTGGGATTGGCAGCTACAAGGCGCCTGCCGCGGAGAAAACTCAGATGTGTTTTATCACCCAGATGGCGAGCGCGGCCGCGCCCGCGCCCAGCGCGAGAATCGCGCCAAAGCCATCTGCAATTCTTGCCCGGTCATTGATTTGTGCCGCGAGCATGCCTTGCAATCCGCCGAGCCCTATGGTGTATGGGGCGGAATGAGCGAATCCGAACGCGTCGTAGAGCTTCGCCAGCGCCGCCGCGCCACTGCCCCTGTCAACGCTTAGGACGGGAAACTAGGGGGAGACGAGGGCGTCGGCAAGAAAGCGCCCTGTCACCGAATCACGCTGCTGTGCCAAGTCAGCTGGTGAGCTACCATAGACCAGCTGGCCACCGGCTGAACCGGCGCCAGGGCCCAAGCCGATGGCGTGCTCCGCATGCGCGATTACGGCCAAGTTGTGATCGATGCAGATGACGGAGTGGCCGGAGTCCACCCGCTCATCACGCCCTGCTCCACGTAGACCACACCCGCACCGCTGCGCTTGGGGCAGGCACTCTCGGAATACGCGGAAAAGAGTGCAGGTTTAACGCCATTGGCCTTGGCGAGGGCCTTGCGAATGGGGTCGGTATCAGCGGTGACCTTGATGTATTCCACGACCCTAGCCAGGTACAACAAAACCCGCCACGCGGGAAGCGGGGCGGGTGATGTTGGTAGCCGTTTAGTGCTGGTGGCCGTGACCGGCGTCAGCAGGCTGCTCTTCCTGTGGCTTTTCCACCACGGAGGCCTCGGTGGTAAGAACCATGCGGGCCACGGAGGTAGCGTTGACCACGGCGGAGTGGGTGACCTTCACCGGATCGATAATGCCGTTATCGATGAGGTTGCCGTACTCGAGGGTATTGGCGTTGAAGCCTTCACCGTTGGACATCTCGGCAACGCGGGAGACGACGACGGCGCCGTCGAGGCCAGCGTTTTCGGCGATCCAGTAGGCCGGGCGGGTCAGGGCGCGGGCGACGGCGAGGACGCCGACCTTAGCCTCGCCCTCGAAGCCCTCGGCGAAGGACTCGAGTTCCTTGGAAATCTGGACCAGCACTGAGCCGCCGCCGGCGATGACGCCCTCTTCGACGGCCGCGCGGGCCGCGTTGATGGCGTCTTCGACGCGCAGCTTGCGCTCGTTGACCTCGGTCTCGGTAGCCGCACCAACACGGATGACGGCCACGCCGCCGGAGAGCTTAGCCAGGCGCTCCTCGAGCTTTTCCTTATCCCAGGTGGAATCGGTGCGCTCGATCTCGCGACGGATCTGCTCGCGGCGTTCCTCTACGGCCTCAGCGGTGCCGCCACCATCGACGATGACGGTGTCATCCTTGGTGATGGTCACGCGACGGGCAGAACCGAGCACGTCGAGGCCAGCCTCGTTGAGGTTGACGCCCACCTCTGGGTCGATGACGGTGGCACCGGTAACGACGGCCAGGTCATCCATGAATCCCTTGCGGCGCTCGCCAAAGTACGGAGCCTTAACGGCCGCGACCTTGAGCACCTTGCGGATGGAGTTGACGACGAGCGCCTGCAGCGGCTCGCCCTCGACGTCTTCCGCGATGATGAGGGTCGGGCGATTGGTCTCGGCGATCTTCTCCAGCAGCGGCAGGAAGTCCGGCAGGGAGGAGATCTTGTTGCGGACGAGCAATACTGCGGCGTCGTCCAGCACGGCGTGGTAGGTCTCTTCCTCCGTAGCGAAGTACGGGGAAAGGTAGCCCTTATCAAAGGAAATGCCCTCGGTGACGTCGACGGCGGAGTCGATGGTCTGGGATTCCTCGACGGTGACCACACCGTCTTTGCCCACCTTGTCCATGGCGCCGGCAACCATCTCGCCAACCTCTGGGTCGCGGGAGGAGACGGTGGCTACCTGGGCGATTTCAGAGGAAGAGTTGACCGCGGTGGCGCGGGCCTTGAGCTCCTCGACGGCCTTTTCGGCCGCCGCCGCGATGCCGCGGTTGAGCTCAATGGGGTTGGCGCCGGCCGCGACGTTGCGCAGGCCCTCGAAGATGAGCGCCTGGGCCAGCAAGGTAGCGGTGGTGGTGCCGTCACCTGCGGTGTCATTGGTCTTGACCGCAACGGACTTGACCAGCTGCGCGCCGAGGTTTTCGAAGGGCTCCTCGATGTCGATATCGCGGGCGATGGTCACGCCGTCATTGGTGACGGTGGGGCCACCGAAGGCCTTGGACAGCACGACGTTGCGGCCGCGCGGGCCGAGGGTGACCTTGACGGCATCAGCCAGCGTATCGACGCCGCGCTGGATTCCCTCGCGGGCTTCTTGGTCGAATGCAATCAGCTTTGCCATAAGTGGGCCTACTTCTCGATGACGGCGAGCAGGTCACGGGAGGACAGCAGCAAGTACTCCTCACCGTTGTACTTCAGCTCGGTGCCGCCGTACTTGGAAAAGACCACGGTATCGCCTTCATTGACGCCTACCGGGGTGACCTCACCCTTGTCGTTGGTGCGGCCTGGGCCTACGGCAACGACGGTAGCTTCCTGCGGCTTTTCCTTGGCGGAATCCGGAATAACCAGGCCGGAAGCGGTGGTGGTTTCAGCTTCTACGATCTGTACGAGGACGCGGTCCTCGAGAGGCTTAATGTTTGCCATGATGTTTCCTCCGTAGTGTTCGTATGCACGCCGGTATGGCGCGCGCGTGCCGGTTGTGGATGTCCAGCACAGCCGTCGTCGCGGGTGAACAACTGTGGGTCAAACAACCTGATTAGCACTCTACCCTCGTGACTGCTAACCCTCAACAATGACCCGGCCCACATTCCTACGCCCTCAGCGATCCCTTCAGCGCTCTCGTTGCCCGGCGCGTACAAAGCCGGCCAGCGCCAGCTTGACGACGCCCAGAGCGATAAACATGGCACCAAAAATCACGGTGAAGGCCGACCACCACAGCTCCTCCGCCAGCGTTCGGCCGAAGGAAGCCTGTGGGATGAGCAGGTGGTGGAGCGGGAGGAGCGTCGCCAAGCACAGCGCCCAGACCACGCTGGCCGCAGTCAGGGTGAGGCATGCCGCCTCCCCCACTTGCACGCGGGCCCAGGCTGAGGCGGTGGCGCCGGCCAGGGTGAGACCGCGGATATCGGAGGCGATGCGCCCGCGCATGAGCAGCGAGGTAAGCACAGCGCCCACGATGCTGGGTGCAAAGACCGGACCTAAAAGAGCGACGAAGACCTGCCACGAGGACAAGGTGCCACCGGCGCCTGCGTCGCTTGCAAAGCGCAGGCCCGAGCCGACGGCGACAATAAAGCCGCCGACGAGCACCCAGGGCACTATGTGTGGGGTGGAAAAGTTGCGGCGCACGCGCACATTAGCCCCAGCGATGCCGGCCGCGCGGGTCCATTGGTCGATGCCGGGCATGAGCCAAGGTAAGAAGAGGGCGACGAGTATGACCAAGCCCATCTCGGCCGAGAGGAGGTCGCCGGGGTCCTCGATGTGCAGGCACCCGTAGACCGTGCCGCCAATGGCCGCGGCCGCAAGCGCGAATTTCACCAGAAGCCAGGCCGGGTGTGCGGCGGCGCGCGGCCGGAATACACGGCGCAGTGGAGGGAGCGCACCAACCAGGGCCGCGGACATGCAGACGGCTACCGCAATGACAACGACCTGGCCGGTAATGGCAATGTCTGGCATGGGGATGCCATCGCTGCGTAGGGCGCGCACGCACGGGGCAAGCAGCGAGCGGGCAGGCAGCACGCCGAGCAGCCCGGCGCCCGCGCTGACCACGGCGACTTGTCCCAGGATGAACGCGAGGATCATCCACCCGGGCATGCCCACCATGCGCCAGGAGCGGTAGACCGGCTCGCGCTCGGCAATGATAAGGCGCATCTGCGATAGCGTCACCAATACCACCACGCACAGGGCCATGCCCAGCACCGTGCCACCCAGCGGGCCGGCGGGGTCTCCTTCGGTTCCGGAGGAAGCCACCAGCATGGCTAGCGCCAGCGTGCACGAGGTGGAAGACACCACCAGTGTCAGCGCCACGGCCAGCCACGATAACCAATTGGATTGTAAGTCCTTAAGCCACACCAGCATGGGCCACCTCCTCTAAGGAAATGATCCGGTCGGCCGCTTCGGCGGCGAGGTGCGAGTGAGTCACCATGACCACGCTGGCGCCATCGCGGGCGGCGGCGCGCAGGTGGGAAAGGACGGTGGATGCGGTGGCGTCGTCAAGCGCGCCCGTAGGCTCGTCAGCGAATATATAGGGCGCCTGGGCCAGCAGTGCCCGGGCGACGGCCACGCGTTGCTGCTGCCCGCCGGAAAGCTGCCCGGGCAGGCGGCGCTCCAAGCCAGCAAGGCCGAGCGAGTCAAAGACCTCTACCACCTGGCCGCGTGTAGGGCGCCGGCCGGAAAAGCGCGCGGTCAAGGTGGCATTGCGCTGCGCGGTGAGGGCTTCCAGCAGGTTATAGTCCTGGAATACAAATGCCCGCTGCGTGCGCCCCGGCGCATTGACTCGGCCGGAGGTGGGATTATCCAGCCCGGATAGCAGGTTAAGAAGCGTGGTTTTACCGCTGCCGGAAGGCCCCATGATGGCGACGAATTCGCCTGGGGCGATGGACACAGTGACGCGGTTGAGCACGGTGTGGCGGCCGTAGCGCTTGCTGAGGCTATCTGCTTTTAACATGCCTTTGATTCCACTCGGCCGCGCAGAAGAAAGACATGGGGCGGGCTACCCGGAAAATGGTAGAGCTAGCTCTACTGACTCACCCTGGCTAAGGCGGCTAGGCTCATGGGTTATGCGAACCCTCAAAGCCTGCGCGTGGAGCCTTGTCCTCGGCGCGCTATTTATCCCGGCGTTGGTGGTTTCGGTGCTGATGCTGCCGTGGGTTCCGCTGGTAGGACGCGCCGCGGAATTTGTCGGCCGGTTGGGTGCGCAGTGGATGGGCGTGGAGATCCCACCCCGGCGTGCGGGCCGCTGGTTTGATTGGCAGCAGTTTTATCACCTTATTGTGCAGCTATTGCTTTCAGCTGCCTGCTTTGCCGCGTGGACTGCCTTGGGGTTTACGGCGGGCGTGCTGGTAATTGCGCCATTCGTGCCAAAGACCGAATTCTCCTTTGGCGAGTGGTCTACATCCAACCGGCCGCTCATTTTCTTCACCTGCTGGCTGACCGCTTCGTTGCTGGTGGCTTTATTGGTGGGGCTCAACCGCCTGCTGGTCTTGGCATCGACCTCGCTGACTCGGCTGGCATTGAGCCCCTCGGCCGAGGAGTTGGCGGCCTCGCGTGCCACGCTTATCGATGCCTTCTCCGGCGAGCGCCGCCGCATCGAGCGCGAACTGCACGATGGTCCACAGCAGTACCTCACCGCGCTCAAGCTCAACTTGGCTGCGGCAAAATTGCAAGCTCCTCCCGAGGCGCAATCGGCCTTGGCCGATGCGGAGCATAATGCTTCATTGGCCTTGGCCTCCCTGCGCGCGACGGTGCGCGGCATTGCCCCGCAGGTGCTTTTCGACACCGGATTAATCCCCGCCCTCGACGAACTCCTCGCCCACTCCGGACTGGAGACCGAACTACACGTCGAAGGTGCCGAGCGCTCGGTGGATGAGACCACTGCCCTGCTGGCTTACCACGCGGTGGCCGAGGCGCTTACCAATGCGTCCAAGCATGGCGCGGCCACCCAGGCGACGGTAATAGTTGCTTTTGGGGACACGCTGCACCTAGACATCGTTGATAATGGCACCGGCCCCAGACTTGGCCCCGAAGCTGACCTCGGTCCCACGGCCAAGGAGCCGGCTGAGACCGGCACCGGTATCGCCGGTTTGCGCGAACGCGCCGCTGCACTGGGCGGCACGGTGAGCTTTGCCGCCGCACATGACGCGGCTGCGGGTGAACGCGGTGGCCGGCTGCAGGTCGAATTGCCGCTGAAGGAGGCCGAATGAAACTACTACTGGCGGAAGATTCCGCGCTGCTGCGCGCGGGGCTCGAGCAGCTACTTAGCACTCTGGGGCATAGCGTTACGGCGGCCACGGATGCCGAAGAACTGCGCGCTATTGCCGAGCAGGAAGATTTTGACCTGATTATCACCGATGTGCGCATGCCACCGACCATGACCGACGACGGCCTGCGCGCCGTGCATGACCTGCGAGCGGCCAATCCCACCCAGCCGGTGGTGGTGCTCAGCCAATACGTAGCGGCAAGCTACCTCGACCGGCTCTTGGAGCACGGCGGATTCGGATACCTGCTTAAAGAGCGCGTTTCTGCTGTGGAAGAATTCGTGCGCACGCTAGACGAGGTCGCGCGCGGCGGCACCGTGGTGGACCCCGAGGTGGTCACTGCACTGCTGTCAGCGCGGCGTACTGGTTTAGCCCAGCTCACCGCCCGCGAGCGGGAGGTACTGGGGCTTATGGCCCAAGGATTGAGCAATAAAGAAATTGAAGACACGCTTGTTCTTACCGCCGGAGCGGTAAGCAAGCATGTCTCCAATGTGTTTATGAAGCTCGGCTTTCGGCCCGAGGACTCTAACCGGCGGGTCAAGGCCGTATTGACGTGGCTGCGCCATACCGAGCGCTAGCCAGTGGGCCGACGCTAGTTACTTCTTCGAGCTGAGCCCACCGAAAATATCGCTGGAGCTCAGGGAGCTGCCGCTTTGCGGGTCCTTGGGCACCTCTTGAGCGTCCGGCTCGATGGAATCGGCGGGGTCGGTGGCGTCGTCGGCAGGCGCAGCGCCGCGGTCCTTCTTCTTGAGCGAAACCTTATCCACCAGCGTGTTATTGGCTTCGTTGAAGGTGGTGAAGGTGAGCGTGTCATCGGAGACATCCACGCGCATGTAGTCCTCGGTGTAGTCCTGGCGCCACATGGCGGTGGACTCGTGGGCAAGCTTCGGATCGATGGTCTCCATGCGCGCGCCCTTGTGCTTCTTATTATTGACATCGGTGAAGTCGTAATACTTGCCGCCACCTGCGGTGGTGGTGGTCAGGTACAGCGCCTCGCCATTCTTGGGCTCGAGAACATCGCCGCGCTGCGGCTTTTCTTCCGGCAGGACCGGCTTATTGTTCTTCATCAGGTGGCTGCGGGTGTAGATGTGGTCGTGGCCGGAGAGCACGGCATCGACGTTGAGCTCAGAGAGTACCGGGGTGAGCTTCTCGCGCAGGTTGGTGACGTCCTTATCAAAATAATGGGTGCCCTGGGAGTATGGGCCGTGGTGCATGCCGATGACGATCCAGTCATTATCCGCGCCACGGGATTCGATGGCCTCGCGCAAGAACTGCTCGTGGCGGGCGATATCGGCGTCGGAAGAAGCATTGGAGTCCAAACCGATGAAGAGCACGTTATTGCGCTCGAAGTAGTGGTCGCGGATATCGTGCGCCTGGTGCGGGTTGGAGAAGTGCTCATCATGGTGCTTCATGGTGAGGTTATAGGTCTCGTGGTTGCCCGGGACCGTATTGGTAGGGATGTGGCGAATCTCCGGGGCGGAGAAGTACGCATCGTACTGCGGCACCTTCGCGCCCCAGCCCTCAACCTGGTCACCCAGGGACCAGATCATGCTGGCATTCGGTACATGGGAAGCCGCGTGGCCGATGGTCTTGCGCCACTGTTCGGCTTGGTCATCCACCTTGAGATCTACGCCGATCTGTGGGTCTGCGACGGTAAGGAAGGACCAGTCATCACCATTGGAGCCGGTGTTGAAGGTCTCTGGCTCGGACCAGCCGCCTTCCTCGGAGCCAACGCGGTAGGAGTACTCGGTATCCGGCTGCAGATCGGTAGCGGTGGCAAACTGGGATTTATACAGCAGGGCGCCGTAATCGCGCTCGTCGGCGCGGAAGGTCTTGGTGCCTTCTGGACCGGTAACCTCGAGGAACTCGTCTGCCTTGGACTTCGTGCGCCAGGTAACCATGACCTGTGATTCATCCTCGCCCGGCTGCAGGATGGTGCGGTAGATGGGCACATCAGCAGCCAGCGCCGGAGCGGCGGGCACGATGGCGGCGGCACTACCCACAGCGAGGGCGGTGGCGAAGGAGGCAACGAAGCGCGATGAACGGAGCATACAGTTTTCACCTTTTGAGTCTTAGAAGAAGCGGTACGGCTCCCTAGAACACCATAAGAATGTGAACACCGTATTACGGGCGTGCGAAAAGCGCTTGAACCCTACCTGTGAGAGGCGGGGATTAGAGGCTCTTATCGGAGTTGATAACGGCCGCGCGCCAGAGGGTGTATTCCTCCGGGTTATCTTCGCGGTAGTTCTTGACGGCGCGAATGCCCTGTTCCACGGACTCGATAACGGCATCGATGGTGGTATCTTCACCCTGGGCGTCGACGAAAATGACCGGGCCGCAGATGGAGCGGATGGGGTCCTGCAGGAAGGCGGCATTGCCGGTGGCGGCCGCGTTGCGTGCCAGAGAGGCTACCGGGTTAGGCTCGGCGCCTTCGGCCTTGGCTTCGGGGTTGTAGAGCGCGGCGTAGGTGGTGCCATCTTCTTGGAATACAACGGAGACGCGATCCTCGGTGGTGCCGCCCAGGAACTGGTTGGCATCCTCCAGCTCGAACTCGAGCTTGCGGCGGGTGAGATCAGGGTTGACAAGGAAACCGACGGTCATGAGAGAAAGCTCCTTCAGAAAGCCAAGAGGGCATGAACGCCTTTAGAGTACCGGCCCCGCGCCCCACCTGCAGCGCGAGCGAGAAGAACTTTAGGTTAACTGCGGCTCTTCCACGTCCATTTGGGTATCGGTGCCTACGCCGAGGCCAGAGGGCTGGGCACCTTCGTGGATGAGCTGCGCACCGATGGCCGCGATCATCACGCCGTTATCGGTGCACAGGGAAAAGCGCGGCACGCGCAGCTCCACCCCGGCCGCGGCGCAGCGCTCGGCGGCCAGCTCGCGCAGGCGGGAATTAGCGACCACGCCGCCTCCCAGTAGCAGCACCCGGGCGCCGGTGTCCTCGCAGGCACGCACGGCCTTGGCGGTCAGGACATCGGCCACGGCTTCTTGGAAACTGGCGCAGACATCTTCCACGCTGATGGTCTCCCCTGCCTTTTCGGCGCGCTCCACGTAGCGGGCCACGGAGGTCTTGAGCCCAGAGAAGGAAAAATCGTGGCGGTGCGGACCGCGCAGATCCTCGGCGCGGGACATGCCGCGCGGGAAATCGATGGTAGCTTCGCCGCGGGCAGCGAGCTTATCAATCACCGGGCCGCCCGGGTAGCCCAGCCCGAGGAGGCGGGAGACTTTGTCGTAGGCTTCACCTGCGGCGTCGTCAAGCGTAGAGCCCAACTCTCGCATGGGCTTGCCGACGGCCTCAACCTCCAACAGCTGCGTATGCCCGCCCGAGACCAAGAGGGCCACCGAGTGCGGCAGCTCTTCGCCTTCCAGGTTGGCCACGGCAACGTGGCCGCCGAGGTGGTTAACGCCGTAGAAAGGCACGCCCCAAGCCGCGGCATAGGCCTTGGCGGCCGAGGCACCCACCAGCAAAGCACCGGCCAGGCCGGGCCCTACGGTGGCGGCAATGGCATCTGGCTTAGCGATGCCCGCCTCATCCAGCGCCGCCTGCATCACCTGCGGCATGGCCTCAAGGTGGGCACGGGAGGCGATCTCCGGGACGACGCCACCGAAACGCGCGTGCTGCTCCATGGATGAAGCGACAGCATTAGCGAGGATCTCCATGTGACCGTCCTCGCGCAGCTCGACGATGCCCACGCCGGTTTCATCGCAGGAGGACTCGATGCCCATGATCTTCATGACTACTCCTTAATCTTCTTGGCTATCTTCTGGGCGCTCGGACTGGCGCGGGCGCACCATCACGTGCGCATCCGCCCCGGAGGGTTGGTAATAATTCTTGCGAATCCCCTGCTTGGCAAAGCCGTAGCGCTCATACAGGCCAATAGCAGGATCGTTGCCCACACGAACCTCGAGGAAGACCGGGGCATCCTTGAGATCCGCGATATGGCAGATATTGTCCATCATCATCCGCGCGATGCCGCGGCGTTGCGCGGCGGGATCGACGCCGATGGTGTGGATTTCAAACTCCGGGTCCGCGGCCGGCCCCATCATGCCGATGCCCGCATAGCCTAGGAGTTCCAAGGGTTCCGGTTCCTCGATCGCACCTTCCACCCCGAAATAGAAGTTGAAGGGCTGGGCCATTTCTTCCCGGAAAATCCGGCTGGACCAGGGTGTCTCTCCGGGGAAAAGGACCTCTTCCAGCGCGGCACACCGGGGTGCATCGGCCGGGGTCAGCTCGCGCAGCTTCACAGCTCAACCTTGGGAATGGCGGCAGAGAGCTGCTGCTGCTTTGGCGGGACCGCATCTGGGCGGCGTAGGTACAGCGGCACGACGGGAGCCGGTTCTGCCTCTAGGTCGGCCGCGGCAACGAGGGCCGCTGCGGTTGGATGGGCCGCGCGGTGCGGCAGGGCGGCGAGCTTCTCGGGGAGCTGCTCAGCAAGGCGATCGGGAATAATGACCTGCGCGGTGGAGGCAAGTTCCACCTTGAGTTCGGCCGGTTTCGTCACCGCGGGGCCAGAAATGCGCTGCACACCGGAGTCGATGGCACGGTAAGTGGCCCAATAGATCTCTTTGCGGCGGGCGTCGGTGGCCACCAAGGCGGTCGCCTCGTCGGCTGCGGCGGCAGGATCTAGGTGTAGCTCAGCAGCGGCCGCGATGGCATCGTGCGTGCAGATGCCGTGGAGGGGGATAGAAAGGGCGTCGGCAAGCGCGGAGGCAGTTGCCATACCCACGCGCAACCCGGTAAATGGACCCGGGCCCACGCCGGTGACCACCGCTTCGAGGTCGGAATACTCCATGCCCGCCTCTGCGAGGACCTCAGTGATGGTAGGAATGAGCAGCTCATTATGCGCGCGGGTATCCTCCAACACGCGCTCGGTGCTCTGCCCAGTTGCGGTATCCACTACCCCGGTAACCAGGGCGGTGGTAGCCGTATCGATCGCGAGGACGCGCATTAGGCGACCATCTTCCAGGTGCCATCCGCGCGCTGGAAGCCCAGCGGCTGGGTGCCCTGGATCATGGGCACGCCACCATCAAGGCTCTGTCCCTGCTGCTCCATGGCCTTGACCTGCATGTCAATCATCTCGCACACCTCGACCTTTTCCGGATCCAGCTCTTCGATGAAGGGCTTAGCGCTCTGGGAAATAGCTACTGCGTAGCTCTTGCCTTCAGGCACCGCACCATCTTCAAAGGTGATGTTCTCGGTGTCGATCTGTGCTTCCTTGACCTTGTCCTCGCGCATGCCCGGGCAGATGAAACCGATGGCGGGGTATTCCTCACCATAAACATCGGTGGGCATGAGGGTCATAAACTCCAAGTTATTTGGTGCCTTGTCCAGCGTGGAGGCGAGGTTTCCCTCCAAGTGGTCATCCTCGCGCAGCGTGGCGGAGGCAAGAAGAACCATCATGACAACGATAAAGATGGCGATGATGGCGGCGGTGAGGTTGCGAGCGAATTTAGTCATGGGGTGAGTATGGCTCCTTGAAAAGATGTTTAAGTTTCAGGCGGGCGGCGGTAATTCTGGCAATCGATGCTACCTGGTTAACCGCAACACAAAACCCACAGGGTAGTGCCTGCCAGTGTAGGCGGGCGACCCTGTGGGTGAGTAATTAACGCGAGATATTGCCGCTATAGCAACAGCAGGAGCAGCACCTGCGAGGCAATGATCTTGCCGATAATTGTGGTGGGATAGACCGTGGCCCATCCGCGGCCGGCCAGCTCGGTGCCGGTTTGATCACGAATATAGGCAAAGACTGCAGGGTTGGTGGTCATGCCGGCCGCACAGCCCATGGCCTCGTCCCACTTCAGCTTCAGGACCAGCATGCCGATGACGCCGATCAGGATGGCGGAGACCAGCGTAATGATAAGGCCCACGCCCATGATGGTCAGGGAGGATGGATCCATCAGGGCATCGCGGAAAGAGGCGCCGGCCGAGGTGCCCACGCCAGCGAGGAAGAGGGTCAGTCCCATATTAGAAATGGTTTCGCGCGTGTGAAATGGCATCTGCCAGTTAAGCGGACCTGTCCGGTTGAGGTAGCCCAAGAGCAGGCCGACAACCACGGGGCCGCCACCAAAGCCCAGCTGCAGGGTGGAACCGCCCGGCATCGGAATCGGAATGAGGCCGAGCAACATACCCAGCGACAGACCGATAGACATGGACAGCAGGTCCGCGTTGCCCAAAGCCGCTTCAGAGTCACCGAGGTACTTGCGCACGTACGGCAGGCGGATCGGGCTGGTTACTACGCGAACACGGTCCGAATAGTTAAGCACCGTATCCGGGTGCGGAACAATGTCATTATCACCCTTGCGGACACGAGCGATGATAAAACCGTGATCAAGAGCCTTGATCTCGCGGACCGACTTGCCAGCAATATCCGGGTTGGACACGGTAATGCGTGCGTATTTTAGGCCGGCATCCTCAGTAAGCTCCACCGGGTATTCTTCACCCAAGATCTCAATGGCCTTATCGACGGCCTCTTCGGAGCCGTTGAGCAGGTATGCCTCGCCCTCGCACAACGGCATTTCCGGAACAGCTAGGCGGTGACGCTCCTCATCAGAGATGATTCGGGTAGCCACCACGGTCTGGCCAGTAACGCGGTAGATATGGCCAGCGGTATCATTAAAGTTCTTGGTCAAACGCACGCCCTTGGCCACAAGCTCGGCGGGAATCATGCCCTCTGTGCGGGCATCTTCTTCATGGTTGACCTTGAGCACCTTGGCACCGATGGCGGCGACGAGGATCGCGCCGATTACCGCGCCTGGATAAGCCAATGAGTAACCAACGACCGGGGTGGAATCGCCCACCATTTCCACCACGGCGGCCATACCCGGCGTGGAGGAGAGCGAACCGGCGAACATACCGACGGCCTCTGGCACGCTTAGACCAAAGCCACGGATGAGGCCATAGCCAACCGCAACCAAGACAACCAACATGCCCAGCATGAAGACGGTGAGCTTCCAACCGCGGGTTTTAAACTCGCGGACAAAGGAAGGACCGAAGCTAAGGCCAATGGCGTAGACGAAGATAGCCAGACCGAATTGATAGACCAGCGGCGGAATTTGGATATCCGGATTGGCAGTAGATAGACCCAGTGCCACGAACATCGCAGCCGCAGCACCGAGGGAGATGCCGAAGATCTTGATCTTGCCAATCGCTAGACCCACCGCCATGATGACGAAGAGAGATAGCAAAGGACTTGAGGCGAGAAAATTCAACACCGTAATAGAATTACGTAGTGGTTATACCCGGATCAAGTTAACCACTCAGTGTTAATGATCACTTTATCCCCCTGAGGCTAAGATATGTGCTAAGCAACACCTTGCCAGGACCATGTGAAGCGGCGAACATCCTCATCTGCGCCGGCATAGTCCGCCGGCTCGCGGTCAATGCTGATAAATAGGTAGCGCTCCGTAATCTGCTCTACTAGTCCCCCGCCCCATTCGGCAATAACCACGGCGTCTTCTAGCTCCGTGTCCAGGTCGAGGGCGTCAAGCTCCCCTAACGGATCCCCAGAATTAGCACCGCCTTCATCGAGCACGCGGTAGGCATCCACGTGCACAAGGTCCGGTCCGTCCACCGTTGAGCGGTGCACGCGGGCGATAACGAAGGTCGGCGAGGTAACGCGACCTTTAACCTGCATGCCCTTGGCGACACCCTGCGTGAGCGTCGTCTTTCCAGCCCCCAACGGCCCATCCAGGATCACTACATCGCCGGCTTCAAGCGCCGCACCCAGCTCTTCACCAAAGGCATAGGTTTCTTCCACCGTGGATAGGTCGCGGCTGCCGGATTCCGGAAAACTACTGCGCATCATCTTCACCTATATATTCGCGTTCGGTGCGGCCATCGGGCAGGCACACCACCTCATAGTTGATGGTGCCTGCTGCCGCGGCGAGATCCGTGGCCGATACTCCCCCGTTGCCAAAGATCACGGCTTCTTGCCCCGTGTCCACGCCATGCGGGTTCTCACCTAAGTCCACCACGATCTGATCCATGCAGATTCTTCCTACCTGTGGGTAGAGGTGCCCACCAATGCCCACGCGCAGGTCGCCCTGATAGCCGCGCGGCAGGCCATCGGCATAACCACAGTCCACTGTGGCCAAAAATCCCGGCTTATCCGCCTTCCAGGTCAATCCGTAGCACGTGCCCTCCCCTGGTTGAATGGGCTTGACGTTGAAAATCTGTCCGGACCAGGTCATGGCGGGGCGCAGGCCGTGCTCGCGGCCTTCGATGGGCTCCAAGCCATAGCAGGCGGCGCCTACGCGCACCTGCTCGAAATAAGAGGAAGGGCGCGTCAGCACGGCAGGCGAATTGGCCAGGTGATTGACTGGGCACTCCAGGCCAATCTCGCGCGCGAGCCGCAGGGCCGCGCGAAACGCCTCCTCTTGGGCATCATTGTGCGGATTATCCGGCTCATCGGCACACGCAAAGTGAGACATGAGCCCGAGCACTTTGATGTGTGGGGCATCGCGCAGCACCTTAAAGGTCTCTGCCCAATCCTCTTCATCCACACCGGAGCGGTGCATGCCGGTTTCCACCTTGACGTAAATCTCCGCGGGAATTTCGGACTTGACCAATTGATGCGCTTGCTCGAGAGAGTTAACCGCCACCTCAATACCGCAGGCAAGCGCCTCTTCGAGGATTTCTTCCGTCTGCCAAATCCACGCCACGATGGGCGCATCCACGCCCGCGCGGCGCAGGTCCACGGCCTCCCGCAGGGTGGCCACGCCAAAGCAATCCGCGCCGGCGCGCGCCATCACCGGAACAACCTTGGCCGCGCCATGCCCATAGGCATCGGCCTTGACCACGCACATCAGCTTGACCTCAGGCCCCACCTTTTCCTTGATGAGGCGGACGTTGTGCGCAATAGCGGAGAGATCAATCGTGGTTTTCAGCATGCCCACCATTGTGCCACTGTTCACCCTTGTGCTGAATTCGGGTAGGGTGCGGCGCACTGACTCGCGATACCTCCACCTTGGAGTTGGCTCATCCAATGTCCTCTATGGAAACTTGTCTCGTAAGTTCTATCCGCGAGCAGAAATCTTCATCGTGGCTCACCACTAGCAACGCGCCCCGATAGTTTTTCAAGACCGAGACCAACCAATCAACAGTTGAAATATCAATGTTGTTAGTCGGCTCATCGAGCATTAGAAATTGTGGCGCCGGATCCGCTAAGAGCACTCTGGCGAATTCCGCTCTAAATCTTTCGCCTCCCGAGAGGGTCCCTGTCAACGCATGAACCGAGTCAGATTGAAACAACAACTGAGCAAGCTGATCACGGATGAACTGCGGATTCTCTTGTGGATTCGCGTTAGTAACCACGTCCCATACGCTTAAAGAAGGATCTAATCCAATTCGTTGACGCAAGTATCCTGAATTGTCGATCACGTAGCCCGCCTCACCGGAGTTAATTCGGTTTAAGAGCGTGGTCTTGCCACTTCCATTTGGTCCTGACAAACGCACCCGTTCTGAGCCGACAATTGAAAGCCCAGGAATCGAAATAACCCGCCTTCCTTCCGGCAGCTCAGTTTGTGGCAGCTCGATATACACCGAATTATCATCTCGTATGTTTCGCTCAGCTCGGGCCAAAGAGCGTTGGGCCGCTTCAACTGCGCCTGAATGCAGCTGCGCTCTGCGCGATGCCGTCTTTTCGGATCGCTGCATATCAAGCTTCATCGTCATGCCTGGTTTGCGCTTCGACTCCGCGAACTTCTTTCCACGGCGCGCATCACGCTCAATCCGTGTTTGCATTGCTTGTCGTTCGCGGAGTTGCTGCTTATAAGTCGCCTTGGCGGTAGATACTGCTTTTTGAGCTACTTCCTGTTCTGCATTAATCGTGGCAAGGTAGTTAGAATAGTTGCCTTGGAAGAAGCGTAGGTTCCCATCCCTTAATTCCGCTACCTCGGAAACTACATCCAACAGATCTTTGTCATGGCTTACCACTAACACCGGCGCCGCGGCACTTACCAACATATCTTTCAGATGCTTCTTCGCAGTTTCGTCGAGGTTATTGGTCGGTTCATCAAGGATAATGAAATCTGGCTCAGACAAGAACACCGCCACCAAAGCGACGCGGACCGCTTCCCCTCCAGAGAGACTTTCGATAGGGCGGTCCAACGGGATATCCAATCCGGCAGCAGAAAGGGCAACGGTAATGCGCTCACCGACGTCCCATTGCTCCCCAATTAACTCATAGAGTTCTGGTTCATACTCACCGGCTTCGACCGCGGAAATCGCCGCGAGCACTTGGGTGACACCGAAGATGTCTGCTACTACATCAGTTTCATTCCAAGCAAGGTCTTGTGGCAGGTACGCTATCGATTCCGGCTTTTCCACCGTTCCAGCAGTGGGCAAGATTTTACCAAGGATGACGCTTAACAGAGTTGTCTTTCCTGCACCATTATCCCCAATGAGCGCAGTTAAAGGGCTGGAAAAGGCACCGTTTAGGCCACTGAAGCAGGTTGTGCCATCGGGCCATACTAGGGAAAGGTCGTTCAATAAAATAGGCATGCTTAAATCCGTTCTTCCTTTAGTGTTTTATGCAAAAACACGACGGATGAGCATTGCCTACTCCTTTCACCGACAACAATTGCTCCCCATAGCATAACAGTTTCAAGCTTCAAAGAAAGGCCAAAGCCCCCTTACCTCCCACGCAAGAAACGCGGCAAGTAAGGGGGCTTAGCTAGTACCGTTCGGTGTGGATTACTCTACGGTCACGGACTTGGCCAGGTTACGCGGCTGATCCACGTCGTAGCCCTTGGACTTTGCTACATGGGCAGCAAAAATTTGCAGCGGCACGGTGGCCAGCAGCGGCTGCATGAGGGTCGGCGCCTTCGGGATGCGGATGACGTGGTTAGCGTAATCCTCCACGGCGGTATCGCCTTCTTCCGCAATCACGATGGTGATGGCACCGCGGGCGCGGATCTCCTGGATATTGGAGACGACCTTGGAGTGCAGGGAGTCGCGGCCGCGCGGGGACGGCACGATGACGAAGACCGGCTGGCCTTCTTCAATCAGCGCAATCGGGCCGTGCTTGAGCTCGCCGGCGGCAAAGCCCTCGGCGTGCAGGTAGGCGATCTCCTTGAGCTTCAGCGCACCCTCAAGCGCTACAGGGAAGCCGACGTGGCGGCCCAAGAAGAGCACGGATTCCGCATCCTTCATGGAGTTGGCCAGGTTGGCCACCTGGTCCTCTTCGTCGATGACGTTTTGGACCTTGTCCGGCATGTGACGCAGCTCAGCAAGAACGCTCTGGATTTCATCGGCGAACATGTTGCCGCGCAGCTGGGCCAGGTAGAGGCCGAGCAGGTAGGTGGCGGTGATCTGCGCCAGGAAGGCCTTGGTGGAGGCTACGGCGATTTCCGGACCGGCGTGGGTGTAGAGCGCGGCATCGGATTCGCGCGGGATGGACGAGCCCTGAGTATTGCAGATGGCAATGACCTTGGCGCCCTGCTGGCGGGCGTGGCGCACGGCCATCAAGGTATCCATGGTCTCGCCGGACTGGGAAAGTGCGACGACCAAGGTCTTCTCGTTCACGATGGGATCGCGGTAGCGGAACTCGTGGGCGAGCTCGACCTCGGTAGGAATGCGGCACCAGTGCTCGATGGCGTAGCGCGCCACATGGCCGGCGTAAGCGGCCGTACCGCAGGCAATGACGATGATCTTGTCAATGGACTTCAAAACGGTCTCATCGATGCGCAGATCATCGAGAGCCAGCTGGCCCTGTTCATCGAAGCGGCCGAGCAGGGTATCGCGCACAGCGGCGGGCTGATCGTGGATTTCCTTTTCCATGAAGGAATCGAAGCCACCCTTTTCGGCAGCGGCGGCATCCCACTTGATTTCAAATGGCTTGCCCTGTGCAGGGTTGCCCTCATAATCGGTGATTTCTACCTCGTCGGCGGTGATGGTCACGACCTGGTCGTTGTCCATCTCCACGGCGGACTTGGTGTAGTCAATGAAGCCGGATACATCGGAGCCGAGGAAGTTCTCGCCCTCGCCCAGGCCGATAACCAGCGGCGAGTCACGGCGAGCGGCAACGATGCGATCGGCCTGCTCGGCGTGGATGGCCAGCAGGGTGAATGCGCCCTCCAGGCGAGAACAGGTCAGCTGCACGGCCTTGGTGAGGTCACCAGCGGCCTCGTTGTGGAAGACATCGCCCAGCAACGTAGCGGCAACCTCAGTGTCGGTCTCGGAAACGAAGTTGTAGCCCTTATTCAAAAGCTCGGACTTGAGCTCGGCAAAGTTCTCAATGATGCCGTTGTGCACCACGGCCAGCTTGCCACCATCGACCACGTGCGGGTGCGCATTCAGATCGGTAGGGCCACCATGGGTAGCCCAGCGGGTATGGCCAATGCCCAGCACGGAGTCTGGCAACGGGCGGGCCTCAATCTCAGCATCCAGCGCAGCGACCTTACCGGCCTTCTTGCGCCAGCTAATGTCCCCGTCGGCGTACATTGCTACGCCAGCGGAGTCATAGCCGCGGTATTCCAAACGGCGCAGCCCTTCCAGAACTACGTCGAGGGCGAAGTAATCACGGTCACCACCAGCGTGACCAATATATCCAACAATTCCACACATGGTTGCTGATTTTACAGCACGAGGGGCGAACCTCTAGGCGGGCGGGGCGTCGGCAAGCGAAGCCTAACACCCCACCCGCTAGTGCGCTGGGAAAACTAGCGCGTCGCCTGCTCCAAAAGCTCCAGAATGTGGTGGTAATCCTCGCCGGTAGCACGGGTCAGGCCGAGCTCGCAGGTGCGGTTGGTCGAGGCGTGATACTGCGCCCCGATTTCCTTGACTTGCGCTGCCTCGGCGCGGGTGGCGGCTTCTGTAAGTTCTGGGTGGAGCATGCCGCGGTCGCCAGCATAACCACAGCAATTCCAGTCAGTAGGAATGTGGACCTCGGCCGCGGCGGCGCGGGCTACCTTTTCTACGTCCTCCATCATGCCCAGCTGGAAGGCAGAGCAGGTGGGGTGCACGGTCACGGAGGCCGCGGGGTTCTTAACCTCAAGCTGTGGCAGGAGGGTATCGGCCGTAAAGCTAATGGCGTCGATGACGGTAATGCCTACCGACTCCAGCATGTCCTTAAATCCGGCGGTGCAGCTGCTGGCGTCCACGATGACCGGCAGGCGCGCACCATCGGTGGCCTCCATAACGACATCGCGCACGCGCTGTTCCATTGCATCGTGGCCGGCCTGCATGCCCTTAGAAGCCCATGGGGTGCCACAGCAGAGCTTGTCGATGCCCGCCGGAACCTCCAGCGCTACCCCGGCACGCTCCAGAAGAGCCACGAAGGAATCGGTAGTGCCCTTACCGTCGCCCTGCGGGCCAAACATGGTGTTCACGCAGGCTGGCAGGTAGATGCCGGTGGTCTGCGCGTAGCGGTCGCCCACGCGCCCGGCCAAGCGCCCGCGGGACTTGCCGCCCTTGCCCAGCTCCGGCTGGTACTGCGGCAGGTTATCGGTGCCGATGAGGCTGCGGCCCACGTCGGTAACCTTCTTGACCAGCTCGGTGGGAAGCAAGTGCGCGCCGGTCAGCGCCAGCCCGGCGCCTTGGCTAACCACCTGCCAATTCTTGGCGGCCGCGCCCCATAGCTTCTGCTGCGCTGGTTGCGCCTCCTCGCGGCGCAGGCGCTTGATGAACTTGCCGGTATCGATGCCTACTGGGCAGGCGGTGCGGCACATGGAATCCACCGCGCAGGTCTCGATACCCATGTACTCGTACGCCTCATCCAGCTCGGCTACGAGCTGGCTATCGCCTGCTTCTTCCGCGCGCTTGCGGGCTCGCCGCACCACAATGCGTTGGCGTGGGGTCAGCGTGAGATCGCGCGACGGGCAAACCGGCTCGCAGTAGCCGCACTCCACACAGCGGTCCACTTCCTCTTCCACGGTGGGATTGAGCTTGATGTTTTTAATGTGCGCATCCGGATCATCATCCAAGATGACGCCCGGGTTCATCGTGTTGGTGGGATCGCAGGCCCGCTTGAGTTCCTGCATGACCGCATAGAGCTCGTCGCCGTACTGGCGGCGCACATACGGCGCCATGGCGCGGCCGGTGCCGTGCTCGGCCTTGAGGTTGCCCTCGGCGGAGAGGACCAAGTCCACCATGCCCTCGTTGAAGTCGTTATACCGACCAATGGCGTCATCGCCTTCAAAGCGGTCCGTGAGCAGGAAGTGGATATTGCCGTCCTTGGCGTGGCCGAAAATGACGGCATCGTCATAGCCATAACGGGTAAAGAGTTCCTGCAGCGAGGAACAGGTATCAGCCAGATCGCCGACGGGTACCACGATGTCTTCCAAAAGGGCCGTCGTACCGGAGGGGCGTGCCTCTGCTACTTGGGCGTAGAGACCCTTGCGGAAGTTCCACGCGGCATTGCGAGCGGCGGTGTCTGCAGAGAAAGCGGCCGGGGACTGCAATGGCAGCTCGCGCAAGAGCTGCGAGCCCTTGCCCTCCTTATCGCGCAACTCCTCTTCTGCATCCGCATGGTATTCAATGAGCAGTGCGGCCTGCTTGCCTACATCGAAACCGGTGATGGCCTGCGGAACCTTGTCAAAGCCTTGGCCCACGCGAATAGAGGCGGAGTCCATTAGCTCCAGGGTGGCCGCCCCGGTATCCAGCAGAGCCGGCAGGGACTTGGTGGCAGCGGTGAGATCATCAAATACCGCCACCGTGGTGGTGGTCAGCTTAGAAATCGGCACGGTGCGGAAAACCGCTTCCGCAATAAAGGCCAAGGTTCCTTCCGACCCGATAAGCAAGTGCTCAAAGAGCTTGACCGGGCTATCAAAGTCCAGGAAGGAATTGAGGCCATAGCCCATCGTGTTTTTCAGCTGGAAGTGGCGGCGGATAATATCCACGGACTCTTGATTATCGCGCACGCGGCGCTGCAGGCGGATAAGCGTGTCCACCAGCTCCGGCTCCTGCTCTTGGAACTGCCGGTCGGCATCCGGATCGGCGGTGTTAATCACGGTGCCGGTGGGCAGCACGAAGGTCAGCGATTCCAGGGTGTTATACGTATTGAGCTCAGTGCCGCAGGCCATGCCGGAAGAGTTATTGGCTACCACGCCGCCAATGGTGCAGGCAGACTCGCTCGCCGGATCCGGGCCGAGCTTGCGGTTGCGCAGGCCCAACCGAGCATTAACCTGGCGCACCGTCGCACCAGGCTGGACGCGCACGCGCTTGCCCTCATCCAATACCTCGATGCCGCGGAAGTGCTTGCGCACGTCCACCAGGTAACCATCGCCAGAGGCCTGGCCGGCAAGGGACGTGCCGCCGGAGCGCAGGGTTACCGGAACATTCTGCTGTCGGCCCGCACGGAAGATGGCGGCCACGTGCTCGGCGGAGCGAGCCTCGATGACTGCCTTGGGGGTGTACAGGTAGTGCGAGGCATCGGAGGCATGCGCCACGCGGTCAATAACCTCGGTTTTTACCTCCATCCCGTAGCGGTTAGAAAGTTCTTCCACATCAACGACACCGGTAGTCATGTACCGTAGCCTGCCTTCCCAGAAATAAAAGAGTACGTAGTTGTTCACACATTGCACTCCCCTGCGCGCACAGGTGCAAGTTAGGAGGGGCTTAGGAAAGCCTTTCCACCACACCCGTGGCTCGGCTGGATACTGCGCAGACATTTCTCAGATAAACCCGCACCCTTTCCCGCCTAGCGGGTGATCTTCATCTATCCTGGAATGCGTGTCTGCGAATTTGAATAAACATCTAGCAACGTTGTCGAAGCGTGGTCGCAACCGAGTTTTGGTTGGCGACCTTGACTATGCCGGAATCACTGGCAAGGTTTATACCCCCGCGGAGGGCCAAAGCCTGCCCGCCGTGGCCTTTGGCCATGACTGGATGCACAAGATTAAGGATTACCACGCCACCCTGCGCCACCTAGCCAGCTGGGGCATCGTCGTGGTAGCCCCCGATTCCGAGACCGGCCCCTTCCCCAACCACCGCAACCTGGCCGCGGATATGGAATCCGCGCTGCAGATTGCCGCCGGGGTAAAGCTCGGCGCCGGAAATATTACGGTCTCCCCGGGCAAGCTCGGCATGATTGGCCACGGCATGGGCGGTGGTACGGCCGTGCTTGGCGCCTTGGATAACCAGAAGGTCGCCGCCGTCGCCGCCATTTATCCTTCCATCACCGCGCCATCTGCGGTGCAGGCAGCCCGCCGCATTAATGCCCCGGGCTTGGTCATTGGCGCCGGTCAGGAAGACATTTTCAATGCCGGCAACCCCGCCAAGCTGGCCCATAACTGGAATGGCCCAGTCTGCTTCCGCGCCATCGACAAGGGCACCCACGCTGGCTTTACCGAAGATCGCCTGCGCAAGCTGGCCATCGGCACCGCCGCATTCCAATCCGGCCCCACCGAAACCGCCCGCGGCTTGGTCACCGGTTTCCTCCTAGCCACCCTCAATGACGATTCCACCTACGCCGCCTTTGCAGATCCAGAGGCCAGCGCGAAGAAGGTAGAAAGCCTGGTAGGCGAAGACCTGGCCGAGCGCGCCGGCGTAACCCGCGACGCCTAAGTATTAGCCCCGCCGCAGCACAGATTGCACCTGCCCCGACGCGTTCCGTGAGCGCGCCGGGGCAGCGCCATATCGGGGCCTTGGTACCGCCGCCGCTTGCCGACGCCCCACCTGGCCCTCCTCCCTTCGCGCCTCCTGCATGGCTTTATCCGCAGACTTTTCTAGCTCGTCCTGCGCTTTCGCCAGCGTTTTTTCAAATTCCAGCAGGCGTTTAGCCGTCCTTTCCCGAAAGCCCTGCGCAAATTCTGCGAAGTCATTATTCATTACCACTGACCTGCCTTTCGTGCCTTAATGGTTGGTTCTTCTGGAGCGGGCGCCGCCTCCTGCTGCGGTGCCGGCTGTGGTGACGGTGCCGGTGCTGGTTCAGGAACTGGGGCTGGTGGCGGTGCCTCCGCTGGACCGGACGCCGGGAGGTGTGCCGCCTTCTCTGGCGGCGGCGTTGGCTCCTCTACCTGAGACAGCTCAGGAGGCGGAGTCATGACGCCATCATCACCAGTTGGCTCCGGTTTGGGCTCTGGCTCTGGCTCTGGTTTAGGTTCCGGGCAGGGATCAGGTTCTGGCTCAAGCTCCGCCTCAGGAACGGGGTCCGGTTCAGGTTCCTGCACTGGGCAATCCGCCTCCGACATGATCTCCAAGCACTGCGCGGCGCCTTCCACAATGAGTCCCACGCCTACCAAAGCGATTCCGGCCCCCACCATGCCGAGGCTGCCGCTGCAAGAGGATTCAATTCCACAGCCTTCTGAGCTGGTTTGGGTCGTTTCCACACATTCTTCGGTACTTTCCGGGCAGAGCGTTTCCTCGCCTGCGCCCGATTCAGAAGCGGGCTCCGTATCCAAGTCTGGTTTAGGTTTCGGCTCTGGCTGAGGTTCAGGTTCCGGGCACGGTTCTTCTACTTGCTGTGGCTGTTCTGGCGGCTCCTGCGGCGGAATGATCTCCGCCTGTGCCGGCCTAGTGATCTCTACTTCGCGCTGGGACTGCGATGGACGCTCGGTAAATGATTGCTCGGTGCACTCTTGGCAATGGCAGCCGAGACCGTGTTCTGCAGTGGTCTCCATGTGCACTTCCGGCTTGGCTGAAGGCTCGGGAGTAGGTGTGCTAGTCCGCTCCGGCTCCGGTTCGGGGCATTCCCTTGGTGGAACTGGTGGTGGCGAAGGAGGCGTCGGCTGTGGCGGCGCGGAAGTGATGTGGCTCGATTCTTGTTTTGAGTAAGGCTCCGGCATGGGCGTGGGCTCTGGTGGGCACTCCACTTGAGCCGGCTCGGTGGGCTGCGAGGGCGGAGGCGGGCATTCTTCCTTCGGCATCGGCTTAGTGGGAATAGGAGTGTCCGGGCATTGTTCTACCGGTGCAGGGCAGGCACCATCTGCAGGTTTAGCCGGCGTCGGGCATTCTTCCGGCATCGGACGCTCACAGACGCATTCGCAGCGTGATTCAAACTCGTTATAGCAGGACTCAATCGCATCATCGCGGTCGCGGCAGGTGCTAGCGATATTGTGATTCGTCTCTTCGATAACGCGCCCGCCGATGGTGGAAAGAATCGGGATGATAAACCGGGCCAGCGGGTGCTTGGTGGCCACCATGGACAGGATATTCAGCAATGGGATGACCGCAGAGATGAGCTCGGTAAGGGCAGTGTCGGAGACATCGACGACGTCGGCAATAGCGCCTGAGCACTGCTCCGCCGAGCTGGTGAGATGTGCGGCATCTTGGCGGTCAATGTCGAAGTCTTCCTGTACGCCGCACAGGTGCTCCCGCATGGCGCCCTGAGCCACCGCGGAATCATCCTGCTGCAAATAGCCCGCTAGTCCAGCACCGCCTGCCTTCGGGCGACTGCCGCCCACCGCCGCGACGGTGTTTTTCACCAGGTTTTCGGGCGCGATGCCATCGACCGCACCGACTAACTCCCCCAGTAAATTCATCGGCATGCTGGGGCCCGGGTAGCTTCCCAAGCATGCGAATTGGAATTGGGAAATCGCGTTGGAATAATCCCCCAACAAGGATTTGGTCAGCGTACTCACCTGTTCGCCTCCCCGCCGCGCGCAAAGGAGCTGCCAAAGGACTCATCAAAATCGGCAAAGGCGCGCACCTGTTCATGGGCGGCGTGGGCGGTGGCGGATAAATTATCCAACCTCTGCCCGCCACGCTCATGGATGCGCGCCAAGACATCACGAATGCGCTCACCGTGGCCGCCAAAGTTGCGTCCAGCCGCGGCCACCGGAAAATCCGGTACCTCGGCCCAGTGGGCATCGCGTTGCTCGTCGTTATCGGCTACGACCTGCCGTAGTGCGGACATCGCCTCCGAGGGGCGAAGAAAAACCTCAGACACTGGTGTATTCCCCCAAATCCATATGCGGTAAAAGTTCTCACCTTCATTGGACTGGGGATTACGCCAAATGGTTCCCTAGGAGGCCAAAATTCTTCCGCCCCGGCGGTTGTCCTAGACCGAGGAAACGATGGCGGAAAGCCTCCCGGCAACCTTGCGAGCCTGCTCCTTATCGGCGGCCTCCACCATGACGCGGAAAACCTCCTCAGTGCCGGAGGGGCGCAACAGGACGCGGCCGGTTTCGCCAAGTTCTTCCTCGGCCTGGGCAATGGCTTCTTGTACTTCGGGGGCGTCCATGATGACGCCCTTATCAGAAACCGGCACGTTAATGAGCACCTGCGGCAGCACGGTCATCACCGATGCTAATTCTTTTAGGGACTTCCCGGACTTGGCCATGCGCGCCATGATGGACAGGCCAGTAAGCGTGCCGTCACCAGTCGTGCAATCATCTGGCAACACGACGTGGCCAGACTGCTCGCCGCCCAAGGAGAAATCGCCGCGGTTGAGCTCTTCCAGAACATAGCGGTCACCTACTGCGGTGTGACGCACCTCGATGCCTTGCTCCTGCATGGCTAGCTTCAGGCCCAGGTTAGACATGACAGTTGCTACCAGGGTGTTATAACGCAGATCATTATCCTCCTTCATGCCTACGGCCAGCAGTGCCATAATCTGGTCACCGTCAACAACATTGCCCTCGGCATCCACAGCCAGGCAACGGTCGGCGTCGCCATCGTGTGCCAGGCCCAGATCGGCGCCATGCTCGACGACGGCCGCCTGCGCCTTTTCAATGTGCGTCGAACCGCAGTCCTCATTGATATTGAAGGCATTCGGCTTGTTGTGGATAGCAATAACCTCTGCGCCAGCCGCCTCGTAGGCGATCGGAGCAACCTTGGAGGCCGCACCATTGGCGGTGTCCACGACCACCTTGATGCCGCTGAGGTCGGTGGAGACCACTTCCTTCAAGTGGTTGAGGTAGCGCTCACGTCCGTCCGGGGCCTCCGAGATGATGCGGCCCAGCTTGGTGCCGGTCGGGCCATCCTCGGTGAGGTTTTCCATGGTGGCCTGAATCTGATCTTCTACCTCGTCCGGCAGCTTCTTACCACCTGCGGAGAAGAACTTGATGCCGTTGTCTGGCATCGGGTTGTGGGAGGCGGAAATCATCACGCCCAAATCTGCACCATAGTCATCCGTCAGGTAAGCAATTGCTGGGGTTGGCAGCACGCCCACGCGCACCACGTCCACGCCGCGGGAAGCCAGACCGGACGCAATCGCCGCATCCAGCATCTCGCCGGAGACACGTGGGTCGCGGCCGATAATGGCTAGCGGCTGGCGCTCGTAGGATTCACGCTTGGCGGTAAATACCTCCGCAGCGGCCTGGCCTAGTTGCAAGGCCAGAATTGGGGTCAGCTTCTTGTTCGCGAGGCCGCGAACGCCATCGGTTCCAAAAAGTCGAATCATGCAGTCAATTATGCACTCCTGTGCCTATCGATTAACTGTTGGGGCGGTTTAGGCGAAGGCCAGCTTCTGGTTTATCAATGCGTTGAGTGAAATTCCTTCCTTGCTTCCATCACTAGCTTGCGATGCAGCGTCGGGGAGGTTCGAACGTTGAATTTTCCCGATTATGACCGAGCCCCAACGGTTGTGGGATAACTTCCCCTGAAACCTGCATATCTTCTACTACTTCCGCAACCAACATCAGAGGTTCCTGCTCTGCACAGCTACGGTCAGAAGCCAGCCAGGATAGTGAAGAAAACTCGGCAGCCGTCGCCACAAACTCATTATCCTCTTCAGACCAGAAGACTTGATAGGTGTATTTGCTGACGTCCATCTTTTATCTTCTTTCTTGCTCGGTTTGTAGTTTTGTACAGCTTTAAGAAGTTCCGAAAGGTGGCGTTTGCTGGGCTTCTTTTCATTTTGGCCAAGATTTCTTCTACGCTGCTCCTCACATTTATTCAGTAACACATATAGTACTGCCATGTAGAGGTGTCCTTCTCCTCTGCCGAAGCTCAAAACGACGAAAGCCGCTACTTCCCAAAGGAAGCAGCGGCTTTGCGTAGCGCTTGCGCGCGCAGTAGAAGCGAGATTAACGCTTGGAGTACTGCGGTGCGCGACGTGCCTTGTGCAGACCGGCCTTCTTACGCTCAACTGCACGAGCATCTCGGGTGAGCAGACCAGCCTTCTTGAGGGCGGTGCGGTCAGCCGGGTTGTAGATGTTCAGTGCACGAGCGATAGCCAGACGCAGGGCGCCAGCCTGACCGGTTGGGCCGCCGCCGTTAACGGTGACCTTGAGGTCGAACTGGTTCTCGCGCTCCAGCAGGGTCAGCGGAGTGAGGATGTCCTGCTGGTGCAGCTTGTTCGGGAAGTACTCGCCGAACTCGCGGCCGTTAACCACAATCTGGCCGGAGCCAGCAACGAGGCGAACACGTGCGACGGCGCGCTTACGGCGACCGACGGTCTGGATCGGGCCCTCGTGTACCGGAGCGGCAGCCTCGACCTCTTCGGTCTCGGCCGGTGCAATGGAATCACCGATGGTGTTGGTGAACTCTTCGGTAGCGGCGCTTGCTGCAGCGATGTCAGCAGCGTCGGCTACGTTGTTGTCGATGTTCTGCTCAGACATTACTGTGCCACCTGCTTAAACTCGAAGGTTTCCGGCTTCTGGCCGGCGTACGGGTGCTCTTCGCCTGCGAAGACGTGCAGCTTCTTGATGGAAGCGCGGGAGAGCTTGTTGTGCGGCATCATGCCGGCAACGGATTCTTCGATAACGCGAACCGGGTTGGCGTCCAAAGACTGACCCAGGGTCATGGACTTCAGGCCGCCCGGGTAACCGGAGTGGCGGTAGCGCATCTCACGGCCGCGCTTGTTGGAAGAAACGTGGATCTTGTCAGCGTTGATGATGATGACGTGGTCACCAGCGTCAACGTTCGGTGCGAACTGTGGCTTGTGCTTGCCGCGCAGCAGGTCTGCAACGGTGGAAGCGAGCTTGCCCAGCACCACATCAGTAGCGTCGATGACGTACCACTTGCGGGTGATGTCACCGCTCTTTGGGTGGAAAGTAGACAATTTGACTCCTTGAAAGTCTGTCTCGGAACTGCCGGCCAGCGCTAAGCATCCATTCACTCCCGTACAGCGGCCGGTGGAGACCTGCAGGGAGCGCTTCGCCAGCTGCTTGCCGACGAGCGAACACATAGGTTTCCTACCCTACTTGCTCACCTGCCCAAAGACCAAAACATCGAAACCGGCGCCTTCCGCGGCTCAAACGGGAGGTGCCGGCTCGTGGGTACGGACTAGAAAGGTACGACTTCAAAGAATGGAAGAGATAGCAAGAGAAAAGAACTAGAAAAGGAGTATTCACGCTGGCTTCTTGGTCGAGGCTGCGGCTGCGTCCGCCTCCTGCCACGCGGGTGTGGTCAGTGGCACCGCAGCCCCGACGGGGACAGCGTAGAACCGTGCGAACAAGGTGTGGATTTAGCCCCAGCTTGCGGCGGCGCGACGATTGACGTCGCTCATTGCATCATTGCCCTGCGAGACGGTCTTGGAGATGGTGGCGAGCACGGTGTTGAGTTCTTGCGACGCCTTATCCCACTTGGCCTGTGCTTGGTTATAAGCCACGGCGGACTCGCCTTCCCAGGTGCTCACCATCGGCTGCAGGCGCGCCTTCAGGTCTGCCAGAGTGCTGTTGATGCGACCAGAGGTGGCGTTGATATCGGCTGCGGCGGAAGAAATGGCACCGAATTCGTATTTGATCTCGGACATGTGGTGGTGGATTCCCTTCTGTGAATCTATAGCTTTGAGGCTGCGGACTAGTGAAGTGTGCGGTGCGGTTTAGAGAGCGAGGCCGCCGCCCACGTTGGAGAAGGCCTGGGTGTTTTCGGCTTCCACGTTGTCGAAGTTGTGGGCGTTGCTGCGGATATTGTCAGAGATTGAGGCCAAGGCCTCGCGCAGCTGCTGTGCAGAGGTGTTGTAGCGCTGCATCAGGTCATCGAAGGAGACCTGGGCCTGGCCAACCCAGCTGCCGCGGACGGAGTCGACGACGCCCTGCAGGCGGCTGAGCTCGCCTTGGACTTCATCATTGGTGTTATCGACTTTGCCGGCGGTGGCGATCATGACATCGGCTTGTGTCTTGAAAGTCTGAGACATAAGAGTGCGCCCCTCCTTAGGGCGGATGAGATTGTGTGTATTTCCCCCGAAAAAGCAGCTGTGCTTCGCATCTGTGCTTTCTCACTTTTATTGGACTGAACTTTCCGCCAAACGGTTCCTGGCTGAGGCAAAGTTTTTGAGACTATTTTTTGACTAGGCTTTCTGTGGCCATGCGGCAAGCCGCTTTTTGAACGTCGTTGGAGTTATGCCGGGTATGGCATCCCACGGACATCTGGTGCCCACGGTCTTCCCAGGTAGTCCATTCCACCAAGGAGCCGTCCCCGGGGTCTTCGGTGTAGGTCAGTCGTCCGGCCTCATTGGTGGCATCGCGAAGCGCCGGGTCTTCGTCCACCTGCGCGTGAATTTCTTTAAACAAGGCATCCGTCGGCACGTTAAACATCTCATCCGCCGCCAGCAGGATGCGTAGGTTCGGGTCTTCCCCGGTGGCGGTGACCAGGCCATCTTCCACCTTGGTGTGGAACCCACTGGGGACGACTACTGACATTCCCTCCACGTCTAGGCGCTTTTCACCTGGTCTCAATTCGTCACTGCCGGATTCCGGCGCACCCGTCGTCGTACCCGGCTGTGGCGAGGCCAACGCGGACTCTGTTGCGTTCTCGCGGCTTGGCTCGGCGGCGCGCGGTTGCGGGCGCACTGTATCCGAAGCGGCGTCGCCATCGCCGGAAGCCTGGGCACCGATAGCCCACCAGGAAGCTCCAGCCACGGCGATGATGACCACCGCGATTGCGACATGAAAGATATCAATAGCCCCGAGCCAACCGCGCAGGCGGTCGGCCCAACGTGGGGTTACTGACTCGTCGTAGGTAGGCGACTCCATCACCGTAGTAGGAGGCGCCGAATCCGTGACTTCAGGAACCGGGTGAGGAGGCGGACCGACTGGGCTCGGGGCCGCTAGCAGGGAGATGGCTGGTTCTGGGTCGATGAGGCGCACCCCAGTGACTTCCAATTGCCGGCAGATGATGGTGGTAGCTTCCTGCGCGATGCCCGTGCCGGAAGAGTCTGCCACCACGCAGACTTCCACGTCGGGCCAGGACGATCCCGCCATCTTGGATATCTGATCCATGACTTGACCTAAGGCCCAGCCTTCCACAATGCCGGTTCCCGGTAGGTCATAGCGGTAGACCGTTTCGGGCCCTTCAAAGATGGTGGCCGCATCTAGGATGGTGACGGTAATGGGGCTGGCGGTGGTCTCCCCACCAGTAGGGATAGGGGTGTCGGTTGGCGCATTCGCGCTGAGATTGGTGGTCATTTACTTTTCTCCTTCTAGGTACACCGCTTGGGCGACGCCGAGGTTTTCACCGCGGATGCTCCACTGACCGCGGCCGGGTGGTTGGTGGCAGGGCTTGAGTCCGAAGATGGTTCCTTCGTCCCGGTCGGCGTCGAAAAGCAGCAGCGCCGGCTGCAGATCGCGCACCGCGGAAAAGAATTGGCCAAAGAGGGCACGGCCGATGCCGCCGGATTTGCGAGCGATAACAAGGTGCAGGCCAATGTCGCGGGCATGGGGAAGCAACTCCAATAGCGGCGAGAGAGCGATATCGCTTAGCAGGTCCGCATCATCGATGACTAGGTAAATGTCTGGGCCCTGCCACCAATCTCGTGCGGCGAGCTGCGCCGGGGTAATGTCCGGGCCAGGCAGGCGAGATTCCAGGGTCCGGACTGTATTGACAATGGCCTCTTGCGCACTCGACTGCGTCGCGGCGTAGGCAGCAACCATGTTCTGGTCCAAGGTTCCCAGGTGGGCTCGGCGCTGGTCGATGACGACGAGCCGGGCGTCTTCCCGCGCAAAGGCGCTAATGCCGCGCATGATCTGCGCCAGGAAGGTGGACTTGCCACAGCCCTGCGCCCCGATTGCCACAAGGTGCGGCTCACGAGACGGATTCCAGGTCAGCGTATCGAGGTCGCGCCCGCCGATGCCCCAGGCGATCTCGCCGGTGGGCACGCCCTCTTGAGCCGCGAGGGCGGACGGAGTAAGCACGGCGGGCAGCATCTTGAGCTGTGGAACTGGGTCAGCCGCAGCATGCGCGCGGCAGATGTGGGCGATATCCTGGTTGGAGGTGCGAGCTAAGAGCATATTCTCACCCGCCAAGGTGAGCCCGCGGCCCGGCGCGCTGGGGAGCTTGTGCTGTAGTTTGCGGTCGATGAGCGAATCCAAAGCCTCACCCAGGCGCAGCTCGAGGCGATTGGCAATGAGGTCGCGGATAGCCGGGCGCATCGTGGTCCACCGCGAAGTGGCAATGATGACATGCACGTGGGCGGAGGCACCATCGGCGACGATCTCGGTGACCTTCTCCGCTATGTCTTCAAACTCGGCGTTGGAGGTACCAATGTGGTGCCAGCCATCAATGACAAGGAAGGTTGCGCACCGTTCTGGGCGGCGGATAAACCCAGCTACTTCGTCAACGATGCGCCGTACCTTTTCGCCCTCCTCGCGCCCGGCAACTCCGGCCACGTGGGGCAGGCGCTCTAGGGACGTTAGCTGACCGCCACCAAGATCGATGACGTAGAAGCGTGCCGTCTGCGGGTCATGCCGTAGAGCTAGCGCAGAGACGATCGTGCGCAGCGCACTCGATTTACCGGACTGTGGACCACCGCACAGTGCCATGTGTCCACCGTGCTGGGTGAAATCAATAATCAGCTCATCCTGGCGTTGGTAATACGGCCTATCGATAATGCCGATGGGCGCGCACAGCTGCCTTTGGTCCGCTGCGGGCGAGACTGCACCCGCAGCATGTACACCGGAAAGCCCTGGCAGCGCGGATAGCTCAATGACCGGCGGTAGCGGCGGCAGCCAGATGCGGTGCGCCGATTGATCACGCATGTGGGCCTCTTCCGCCGCGGCGCGAACGACCTCGGTAAGCACAGTGGTGGAGTCATCGAGAACCACCGCAGCGCTAGTATTGTCCTCTTCCTGGGACCAGCCATGGAAGAGCTGCACGCGGCCGCGGGTTGAGGCGGGGTGGTCCACGGAGGCGTCGGCAAGCGCCCGGCGCGGCAGGGGCCCAGACACGTAGGAGGCTTGGAAGCGGGTCAAGGCCTCAGCATCGGATTTGAGGTAGCCCGCGCCGGGCTGGCCGGGCAGGTGATACGCATCGGTCACGCCCAATACTTGGCGGGATTCCGCTGAGGAGAAGGTTTTCAGGCCGATTCGGTAGGACAAATGGGAATCTAGCCCCCGCAAGCGGCCTTCTTCGAGCCTTTGGGAGGCCAAAAGCAGGTGCACGTGGAGACTGCGCCCCAAGCGGCCGACGGCGACGAAGAGTTCCGCGAAGTCTGGGTGCTGGCCCAAAAGCTCCGAGAACTCATCGACGACGATAACCAAGGCCGGCAAGGGCCCGTGGTCACGCACGGCGGTGGCAGAAGCGTTGTACTCACTGACATTGGCAAAGTTTCCGGCGGTACGCAGCAGCTCTTGGCGTCGGTTCATCTCGCCGGAGATGGCATCGTACATGCGCTCTACCAGCGTAGATTCCTCCTCCAGGTTGGTAATCACCGCGGAAGTATGCGGCAGGCGGTCGCATCCTAAGAATGTCGCGCCGCCCTTGAAATCCACGAGCACGAGGTTAAGCTCGTCCGGACTATGGGTAGCCGCCAACGCGGTGACAAGGGTGCGCAGCAGCTCTGACTTTCCGCTGCCAGTCGCACCGATGCACAGGCCGTGCGGCCCCATACCGCCGTGGGCAGATTCCTTGAGATCCACCGTGACGGGCTGGCCCGCCGTATCGATGCCGATGGGCACCATGAGACGCGCCGAGCCCTCCCGGCCATGCCACATGCCGCTAGCCGCTAGCTCTTCCACATCGCGATAGCCCAGAAGGCCCATAAGGTCACTGCCGCGCCGGCCAGAAGTGCTATCGGGGCGGCGGTAAGAGGCCATACTGCGCGCGAGCAACGTCGCGCCGGCCACACTCATCCCGTCGGGAGACCCAAGGTCTTCCACCCCTGCCGCGGTGACCACCTGCAGCTGCTCCCCTGCCACGAGGCTTAGCCCTTCGTGCTCGGCGCGTACCCCCAGCGCCGAAGACGGCGCCCCACCAACCTCAATGATGGTGGTATAGGAGTCATCGTGGAAAAAGTCTTCGGTTCCCGTGGTCAGCACGCCATCGACGATGAGGATGCGAAAGCGCGCCTTTTCCGGCGTGCGCGCATGGGGCAGCCACTTCAGCCACTCCCACTGGCCACCGATGGCCTCGATACCGCAGGTTTCCGGGCCATGCGCCAACGCCATCTGCAGCACCATTGCGCGCACCATATCGCGGGAGGGATCTGCGGGCTCTTCGCCCCGAGTCGACGCCATTCCGGACACGGACAAGAAGCGAAAGGCCTGCAGTTGGATAACCACCGGCATATCGGGAACGGTGCCCACCGCCTTAATGGTCTGGCGCATGCTCACCGCACACACCGGGTCCAGGTCTTCCGTGGCGCCCGAATCCGGCACGTTGATGGGGGTGCACAAAGTCGTTGGGCCAGTTCCCACGCGTACCTCGAGGGCGTCCGAGTCATCCGGGCCACGCTCCCACATGCGGCGCGAGCCGACTAGAGTGCTGAGTTCCACCGGTGCCGGGTGGCGATAACTTTCATGTGCACGCTGCGCCGAGGCATTGCGCAGCGCCTTTTCTCGCAAAGCTTTGATGTGGCGCAGGTAAGTGCGCCGGGTTTCATCCGGATCCTGCCCGCTGTTATTGGGCCCAAACATCATGGCCATGCTCGCCAGCATCATCAATGGAAACATCAAGGCCATAGGGCTAATCTGCCGGGATTCCCCAGCGCCTAACACCATGAGGGCGACCATGCCGAGCATAGCTGCAATCATCACCACCGGAAGCAGCAGCCGCACCAGCGGCACCGGTTGCGGGCGCACCGCCTCCGGGACTTCCTCGGCCTCGATGCTGCCGGTGGGCAGCGGCGGCGCAGCATCCCGCAATGGCATGGTCAACGGCTCAATGACGCGGGCATCCCCGATCCCAAGCATGCCTAAATAACCTCCCCCGAGCCACGCGCCAAGCGCCCTTGGCCCCCTGCCAAGATTCCCCGCGCTGCGGTGGACACGTCGCCACTAGTAAGCCACAATATGTGGCATTGGGCAAGGGGGACGCCCACAATCCATACATTTTTCGGGGGACACCATGACTACTGCAACGGCGCATCATCTGCGCCTTACCGTTCGCATTCATGCCGGCGCCTTCCACAAGGAGGCAGACGTGGCGCTACCGCTAAGCTCCAGCGTGGGCGAGCTTTTGGCGGAGATCACTGACTTGGTGGATGCGCCCACCATTTCTGAACCTTGGCACGCCAGTACAGCCTCCGGCCGCGCCATCGATCTCACCGCCCCGTTGGCTACCACTGCGCTCACGGAAGGCTCAATTCTTGTTATTAGTCCGCGCGAGCGCCGGCCTGCACCGGTGATTCGGGATGCGGCGGAATCGCTCGCCGCCGCGGCTGAAGAGGATACTACCGCCGCCCTTCCCACCATCTGGGCTTGGGCAGGGCTGCTTGCCGCCTTCGCCCTAGTGTGGGTTAGCACCCTTCCCCTAACTGCGTGGGCGGCGTTGAGCGCTGGAGCCCTGTTGCTCGCCTTGTGGACCCGTGCCCTATCACTGGTGCACCTTAGCCTGGTAGCCGGCATGGCGTGTGGCTGGGTGGTGATTTCGCCCTCGCTTGGCGAAGCCCCCTTTGCCGCACTCACCGCCTGCGTCGCCCTCCTCATCGTGCTGCTTGCCTGCCACGTCGCCGGGTTGAGCACGGTTCGCACTACCGCCGTGGCACTCACCGTCTCAGTGCTGTTGCTGGTCGCAGCATTGGGCTACCTGCTGCCCGGACCAGGGACGGGTCTCCAGGGCAGCCACGGTACGGCGGCAGCCGCCTGTGTGGTGATCGCCGGCATTATCCTGCTGGCCGCAGCTCCTGCGTTGACCGTTGCCACCGCTGGGCTCAAAGTCCCGCAGTTGCCCACGGCCGGCCAAGACCTCGCGGTTTCGGATGCCGTCCAACCGGATGTCGATATCCGTGCCCGACGCGCCGGCAGTACCTATGAGGGAGTGTGCTGCGGGCTGGCACTCTGTCTCATCCCGGCACTTATCGCCCTCTCGCTTACAGGTAGCGGTCCGGCTCTAGCGCCGACGAGCGGCGCGCCCGATGCTCTCGCCGAGTACGTTGCGGTGCTCTTTGGCGCTGAGCACACCGGCGCGGGATTCGTCCAAGCACTCTGCGTGACCACAGCGGGTGCCGTGGTCCTGCATGCCGCCCGGCACGGTCGTGCGTTGGCTAGCTGGGCCCTGATGCTGCTGGCGATGGCCGCCTGTCTCGCTGCATGCTTGTGCGCTACCCACGCGGTGGCGGATTCCGGGCTTGCCGATGCCTGGGCGCCAAGCCTTGTTGCCTGCCTGGTTCTCCTCGCCATGCTAAGCGCCCCGCTGTGGGCACCCAAAGTGGCTGGGCTCGAGCCCACCACCATCGCGTGGTTTGAGCGCATAGAATCCCTGGCCATTGCCGCTAGCTTGCCGCTGGCCGCACACCTAGCCGGTATCTTCGTGCTCATTAGGGGGCTCGGATAATGCGTGTGCTACCTACCGCTTTGGTTATTTCCTTCGCGGCGGGACTGACCGCTGCTCCCTACGCGGCCGCGCGCGAACCGGACCGCAAATGCGCCGCCGCACATTCCTCACCGCTTTCGCCCCAACCAAGCCAGGAGCAGCTAGACTACCGGGCCCGTCTACATTCCTTTGCTACCGGGGAAGGCATCAAAGTAGCCGTTATCGATACTGGCGTGGCCCGTCACAATCAACTGCGGCATCTCAGCAGTGGCGCGGATCTTGTCGCGCCAGAGGAACCGCAGCCGCATCGCGATTGCGACCTGCACGGCACCGTCGTGGCCGGTGTCATCGCCGGTCACGATATCGGTATCGCCCCGCGAGCAGAGATTTACGCTGTGCGCCAGACCAGCGCGCACTACCGCCAAGAAGCCGAAGACAGTACCACCGGCTCCCTGGACACCTTGGCCCGCGCCATCGATGACGCCGCCGCTGCCGGTGCCCGCGTCATCAACATTTCGGTTGTTTCCTGCGTTCCGCCGGATGTGGCCGCGCAGGTCGATACTTCCCGATTGGAACGCGCTTTGGCGTATGCGGAAGACTCCGGCGCCGTGGTGATCGCTGCCTCGGGCAATGCGTCCTCTGGCAGCTGCGAGATGGGTGACCGCGTCTTTCCGGCGGATTCACCCACGGTGCTCTCAGTAAGCGCCCTAGCGGATTCACACGAACTCGCTGACTACTCACTGAATTCAGCCGACGGACCCCAGCTTGCTGCGCAAGGTTTCATTCCGCTAGCGCTCAACCCCGCGGGTGGATGGGCCGATGGTAAGGAGGGAACGGACGGAACGGCGCAGTTCCATGGCACCTCCTTTGCCGCGCCGGTGGTCAGCGGCACCGCTGCCCTCTTGGCGCAGCGCTTTCCCGACGATAGCCCGGCCGCCCTCCGTAAACGCTTGGAGGACGCCGCGGAACCGGGACATGGCTTCATCGACCCGCTCACTGTGCTCACCCACGTGGAAGCGGGCGCGGACGTCGATACCCGAGCTATGACCATCCGCCCCACTGACGAAGGCGACTCCCACGCCCCCACACGCAGTGCCTGGGTGCTAGGTGGATTAACGCTGGCGCTTGCTGCGTGGGCCGTGTGGCGCGGGCTAAGGCCTAAGAACTAACCTGCAGCGCCTGCTCACGGTTTAGCGCGGAGCCTTCCGGCAGCAAGCGCAGGATCTCCCACGGCACTTGCGCGCCCACGCCGGTGCCAAGGGCTTCCAAAGTCTCTTTGTCCTTGACCTCGTGCCGCTGCCCCGTGGGTGAGACCACGTGATAACCATGGCCGCTGTCTACGCCTACGCCACCGGCGTTGAGCCCTCCAAAGCGATGGGCCACCGACTCACCTGCCAAGGCGACGGTGCCTGCTTGGGCAGGTACCACTACCCCGCCGCCCTCGTTAGCAGCACACATCCAGCCATCGTCCGGGCTTAAGAAGCGGAAGGACGTGGAGGGAAGGTTGAGGTTTAAGGGGGCGTCGGCAAGCGCGGCAATCTCCTGCGGCGTGGCTGTCATCTCCTTGGCACCCACGCCTGTGAGCATCTCCGCCTGCGTAGGCGTGAGCTCCGCTACACCCTCGGGCGTACGCGCCCACAGGCTCTGCCCAGTATCGACAACCTCGGGCGGATTAGCCGGAAAGTTCAGCGGCGGCAGCTCCGCAAAGGCATTGAGCAGCTCGGGCGGCACGGGCCAGGTGTGGGTACTATCGTCCACGCCCAGCGCCCGGCGCACGACGCGCCCTTCGGTGCTGGAGGAATCTGGCAACGCCACGCGGCCTTCCTCTGTGATAAGCCACTGCGCGCCCTCGGATTCCACCAGTGCGGCGCGCTCCTCACCGAGGCTTTTCTGCTCGGGCTCGGCGAGAACAATAACCTCCTGCGACGCAACCTGGTGGCCGCCGATACTAGTTGGGTTTTCTGTAGTCGGCGCCTCATCCTTGCCGGCTAAACACGCTGCCCAACGCTGCTGGGGAGTCTCGCCTGCTGCCGCGAGGTAACCAGGGGCATCCGAGATACCCACCGGTGAGCCCAGTAGCGCCTCTTGCAGGTGCTCATCCCCAATGGCCTGCGCCTCGGCCGCCTGCCCGGCGATAATGCGCGCAGAGGCCAGGTTGAAGACTGGATGGTAGGTGTCATTGACATCCACGAAGAGCTGGCCCTGCTCCGAGCGCACGATCGGCGCATCACCCGGCTGCGGGCTCGGCTGCAGCCATGCCAACATACCGGACCCCACCGCAAGGAAGGCGACGCCGACGCCACCGAAAAGTAGCGCTTTTCGGCGTCTTGCCAAAGGATCGTGAATCATGCGGATATCTCCCAGCACGAGCCCATGCTCGACGCGGCGACGCAAGAATTTATGGCCCGATACCTGGGCCTTGGTAGTAGGCAGCGGACGTGCCATGATTTTCCCCCGAAAAGTCTGTGTACACCCAGCACACAGGTTATCCCAGGCATGCGACCGCTGCCACTTGGGCGCTAGTCGGCGCTGCGCCTTTCGCGGGTGACCTCGGCGCGCGCCGCCAGTTGATCCGCGGCCGGGTAATCAACGGCGACGAGCGAGAGTCCCTTGGCCGGGGCCACGGGGATGTGGGAAGAGCGCTTCGTCTCCTGCAGCAGTCCCGCGGCGAAGTCGGCATCGCGCCGCCCCTCCCCCACGCGCAGGCAACAGCCCACCAACGAGCGCACCATCGACCAGCAGAACGCATCGGCGCTCACGCGGGCCTCAAAAAGCTCCGGTTCTTCGGGCGTAGAGACGTCGCGCCAAGAAAATTCCTGCAATTCACGAATGGTCGTGGCATTCGGCTTGGCTTTACAAAAAGCCGCAAAATCATGCAGGCCCACCAGGGCGGTGGCGGCTTCTTGCATGGCATCGATATCCACCGGCTTAATCCACTCGGCCGTATCCCGCGCCCGGGTCGGCAGCGCGCCGCGCGGGTTGGTGGTAATCCGGTAGACGTAGTGCCGCCGCAGCGCCGAAAACCGCGCATCAAAGCCTGCGGATGCGAACTCGCACCCGTGTACCCGAACGTCTTCTGGCAGAAGCTTTGCTAGCCGACGCACCAGCTTCCCCGGCTCCCCTGCCACCGAGCGCTGCGCCAGCATTTCAGTTGGAACGTCCACGTGCGCCACCTGGCCACGAGCGTGAACACCTGCATCCGTCCGACCCGCGACCGTTAGCGGCACCTCCGTGCGCGCAATCATCGCCAGCTTTTCTTCCAACACGCCTTGCACCGTGCGCAGACCGCCCTTCTGCTTGGCCCAGCCATGAAAATCCGTGCCGTCATATGCCAAGTCCAAGCGCAGGCGAACGAACCCGTCTGCGGGCCCTGCGGTGGAAGTCGATGCTGCATCTGTCATAGTGGGCTTTATGCTACCGGAGTGTTTTCTGCCTAACGGCGCTAGGTCTGGGTCGTTCGTGCGCTGAGCCTTGGTTGGATGCGGACATGAAAAAGCCGCCGCCCTCCCACAGATGGGGAAGGGCGGCGGCGAGGCGCTAGGGCCGAAGGGAAATTACTTCTCCTCGGACTCCTCAGCTGCGGTCTCCTCGGCAGGTGCTTCGGTCTCAGCAGCCTCGTCTGCCTTAGCTTCCTCAGCCTCAGCGGCCTTGGATGCGGCAGCGCGGGTAGCGCGGTTAGCCTCGGAGGTCACGGTCTCCTCGAGAACGAGGGAGATCTGGGACATCGGGGCGTTGTCACCGGTGCGGTTGTCCAGCTTGATGGTGCGGGTGTAGCCACCTTCACGGTTCTCAAACTTCGGCGCAACCTCGTCGAACAGGTAAGAAACAACATTCTTGCGCGGGATGAGCTTCAGGACTGCGCGGCGGTCAGCGATGGTGCCGGACTTAGCCTTGGTGATGATCTTCTCGATGTACGGGCGAAGAACCTTCGCCTTGGCATCGGTGGTCTTGATAGCGCCGTGCTCGATCAGGCTGGCTGCCAAGTTGCTCAGCATGTGAGCCTGCTGCTTGGCGGAGCCGCCGAGACGGGCACCCTTCTTAGGGGTTGGCATTGTGTACTCCTCGTATGCGGTAAAAGTTGAGCGCGCGGCAATTAGGTCATTGCCGCAAGTCAGCGGGGTTCTTTACTCGGAATCCTCAGCAGCCGGATCCTTAAAGTCACCGGTTTCTGCGTCATAGCCCTCGAGCTGGGTTGGGTCGAAGTCCTCAGGGGTGTCCTTGAGAGCCAGGCCCAAGTTAGCCAGCTTGATCTTTACCTCATTGATCGACTTCTGGCCGAAGTTGCGGATATCCAGCAGGTCGGACTCGGTGCATTCAGCGAGCTCGCCCACGGTGTGAATCTCCTGACGCTTCAGGCAGTTATAAGAGCGGACGGAGAAGTTCAGGTCCTCGATCGGCATGCCGTAGGCAGCGATGTACTCGGTCTCCTGCGGGGAGGGTCCGATCTCAATGCCTTCGGCAGCGTTGTTCAGCTCGCGAGCCAGGCCGAAGAGCTCGACCAGGGTGCCGCCAGCGGAAGCCAGGGCATCGCGGGCAGAAATCGAGTTCTTGGTTTCGACGTCGATGGTCAGCTTGTCAAAGTCGGTACGCTGCTCAACACGAGTTGCCTCGACCTTGTAGGAGACCTTGAGGACCGGAGAGTAAATCTGGTCGACCGGGATGCGGCCGATCTCACCGGAGGTAGGAGCGGCTGGGACGTAGCCACGGCCGCGCTCGACGACGAGCTCAATGTCCAGCTTGGCGGTGTCATTCAGAGAGGCAATATGCAGATCCGGATTGTGGATCTCCACGCCAGCCGGCGGCTGGATATCGCCCGCAGTGACATCGCCCGGGCCTTCCTTGCTCAGGTACATAACAACCGGCTCATCAGAGTCGGAAGAAAGCACCATGCTCTTGATATTCAAGATGATCTCGGAAACGTCTTCCTTCACACCGTTGATGGTGGTGAACTCGTGAAGAACACCATCGATCTTGATGGAGGTTACCGCTGCACCCGGGATGGAGGACAGCAGGGTACGACGCAGCGAGTTACCGAGGGTGTAGCCAAAGCCCGGCTCGAGCGGTTCGATGACGAACTTGGAACGAGACGAGTCGATGAATTCCTCGGTGAGCTGAGGACGCTGGGAAATGAGCATTGAAATTCTCCTTTTCGGCGACCGCTATTTGACGCCGGTAGAGGGGTAAAAATCTTCGGGATTGAAGATTCCTGGTTATCCGTCAGGCCATTACAGGCCGTGCGGTATAACAGTTTACTTCGAGTAAAGCTCGACGATGAGCTGCTCCTGCAGCGGAATGTCGATCTGAGCGCGCTCGGGCAGCTGGTGCACGAGGATGCGCAGGGTATCAGGAACAACCTGCAGCCATGCCGGTACGTTGGCATCGATGAGGGCGTCCTGAGCATCTTCGAACCATTCCATCTTCTTGGAGCGGTCACGGACATCGATGATGTCGTACTGGGTGACCTTGTAGGAAGGAACGTTGATGTTCTTGCCGTTCACGGTGAAGTGACCGTGGGAGACAAGCTGGCGAGCCTGGCGGCGGGTGCGTGCCAGACCTGCACGGTAAACTACGTTATCCAGGCGGGACTCGAGCAGGATAACCAGGTTATCGCCGGTCTTGCCCGGGAGGCGGTTGGCCTCTGCGTAGTAGCGACGGAACTGACGCTCCAGCACACCGTAGGTGTACTTTGCCTTCTGCTTCTCCTGGAGCTGCAGCAGGTACTCAGATTCCTTGATGCGGTTGCGGCCAGCCTGTCCTGGTGGGTACGGGCGGCGCTCGAATGCCATATCGCCGCCGACCAAGTCGACGCGAAGACGGCGGGATACGCGGGTAGCGGGGCCAGTGTAACGAGCCATTTTCTTACCTCTTCCTTTCCCTTAAACCTTGCGGCGCTTGGTCGGACGGCAGCCGTTGTGCGGCTGTGGGGTTGCATCCGTGATCGAGGAAACCTCGAGGCCTGCAGCCTGCAGGGAACGGATGGCGGTCTCGCGGCCGGAGCCCGGACCCTTGACGAATACGTCAACCTTCTTCATGCCATGATCCATTGCCTTGCGAGCAGCGTTCTCGGCTGCCATCTGAGCGGCGAACGGAGTGGACTTACGGGATCCCTTGAAGCCAACGTGGCCGGAGGATGCCCAAGAGATAACAGCACCGGTCTGATCGGTGATCGAGACGATGGTGTTATTGAAGGTGGACTTGATGTATGCGTGGCCGAGAGCCACATTCTTCTTTACGACGCGACGGCCGGAACGGCGCGCGCCGGAACGAGTCTTTGGAGGCATGAATTACTTCTTCTTTCCTGCGATCGTCTTCTTCGGACCCTTACGAGTGCGCGCATTGGTCTTGGTGCGCTGGCCACGTACAGGCAGGCCACGGCGGTGGCGCAGGCCCTTGTAGCTTCCGATTTCAATCTTGCGGCGGATATCAGCCTGAACCTGACGGCGGAGATCACCCTCAACCTTCCAGGTAGCCTCAATTGCGTCACGGAGCGCCGACAGCTGGTCATCATCCAGGTTGTCAGTGCGCAGGTCAGGAGAAATGCCAGTCTTTTCTAGCAGTTCCTTGGCACGGGTTGGACCGATGCCGTAGATGTAGGTGAGAGCGACCTCCATGCGCTTATTGCGGGGGAGGTCAACACCAGCTAGACGTGCCATATGGCGTGTCCTTTCGGGTTGTTACGGCGGTTTTCTCCCCATCCGTCCCGCTCCATGCAACGCTTCGCCCGGGCCGTGCCGGGAATCCTTGGGTTGCTTACCAGTGCGGGCTCAGGCCACCGTAGCCTGAGGTGGACAGAGTGAACCTACGGGTTCACCCTTGGGTGAGGAGGCTTACTGTTTTTACTTGTAGCGGTAGACGATGCGTCCGCGGGTCAGGTCATAAGGAGACAGCTCTACAACCACGCGGTCCTCTGGGAGGATGCGAATGTAGTGCTGACGCATCTTGCCAGAAATGTGTGCAAGAACCTTGTGTCCATTGTCGAGCTCGACACGGAACATTGCGTTGGGCAAAGGCTCGATAATGCGGCCCTCTACCTCGATTGCGCCTTCCTTAGCCATAACCTCTACTTTTCTGGCGACGGTCAAGTGCGCCGTCACCTGCATGTTTGTTGTCTACTGCGGTGGCGTATCCACGCCAGCCTCGCTGACGCTATACACCGACTTAACAGCATACGCTGCAGCGACACGTTTTCCAAACCGCTGCGCTTTCCGACGCCCCGCTAGCTCGCACGCCCCCTCACCCTAAGCCGGCAAAATCCCCCGAACCAACTCTCCTCTTCGGGAGCTCAGTTCGGGGGATGAGGATTGCGCTTAAGCGCGGGCCTTAGTAGATAAAGACCTTATCGCCAACCTGGACATTATCCCAGTAGCGCTTTGCAGCCTCTGGCGGCAGGTGAACGCAGCCATTGGAATCAACGGCCGGGTCATCTAGGTGGAAGGCGTGACCGTTGTTGGTGAAGTAAATGGAGTACGGCATCGGCGCGTTATTGAACTCGCGGGAGATGTCATGCTCTACCTTACGGCCAACGTAGAACGTGCCGCGCGGGGTTTCCTGACCACGCATGCCAGCAGACATGGCCGGGGACACATAGGACACCTTGCCGCCGTCCTGCAGCCAGGTGCGGCGACCGTCAAGGTCAACGCAAACCTTCGCGTCAGCCGGGCACGGGCCACGGTCGAACTGGTTAGCGCGGCGCTGTGCTTCCGCCTTGCGCGCTGCAGCCTCAGAACGAGCCTTCTCAGCAGCAACGCGCTCAGCGTTGGCGCGAGCAGCGGCCTCGCGGGCCTTACGTGCTTCCTCGTTCTTCTGTGCAATCAAGCCTGGGAAGAGGAATTCTACGGCGCCGTCCACAGCCGTCTGGACGTTAGGTGCCAGTTCCGGGGAGAACTTCTCTACCTGGTCGAGAATCTGGTTGCGAGTGTTCCAGGCCTGCTCGCGGCTCTGGCCGTAGAAGTTATCCAGCTGCTTCTTTGCCTCGGCGGTGAGGTTATCTAGGCCGGACTGGGAAGAGAGCTTAGCGAGGTCGGAGTTTGCCTTGGAGCCAAGCTGCTCCAGGCTAGGAATCTCCTGGGCGGTAGCGGCAGGAGCCGCAACGGTGGTGCTCAAGGCCATCACGCCAGCAACTGCGGGCGCTGCAACCGTGGCACGGATCTTGCGGAAGCTAAATTTAGACATAACTGTGAGTATAAACCTTTCAGGGGCATATGCCTAGTGCAACAGGCAGTATTGGGGAATAGATGTCAGTAGCGACGGGTGAGGATACGGGGCCCATCGGCGGTCGCGGCCACCGTATGCTCCCAGTGGGCGGCAAAGGAACCGTCGAGGGTAACGACCGTCCAGTCATCTTCCAGCACGGCAGAGTCCTCTGTGCCCAAAGTTAGCATGGGTTCAATGGCCAGTACAGAGCCTTCTTGGATCAGCGGGCCGCGACCTGGGCGGCCCTCATTAGCCAGGTAAGGATCCTCGTGCATGGTGCGGCCAATGCCGTGGCCACCATAGCCGTCCACAATGAAAAGATCCACACCAAACTTTTCCTCTGCGTGGCGGGTGGCTTGCTCGAGGGCATGGGAGACGTCGGTAAGCAGATTGCCCGGAACCATAGCCTGCATGCCCTCCATAAGGACATACTCGGTGGCCGTGTTGAGGGCCGCGACATCAGCATCGAGATCGCCCACTGCGAAGGACCAAGCGCTATCGCCTACCCAACCATCGAGCGTGGCACCGCAATCGATGGACACCAAGTCGCCTTCTGCCAGGATGGTTTCCTTATCCGGAATGCCGTGCACGATGACGTCATTAACGGAAGCACAGATGGAGCCCGGAAATCCTTCGTACCCCTTGAAGGTGGGATAGGCGCCGGCATCGCGAATGGTCTGCTCAGCTACCGCGTCCAGCTCGAGGGTAGATACGCCAGACGCCGCAGCAGCGCGGACTTCCTGCAGTGCCTTGCCAACAATTTCGCCGGCGGCCTGCATGGCGTCTAGTTCTCCCGGAGTGCGAGCGGGGATGCGCTTACTGCGGCGTCGAAAAGCCATGCTTACTTACCCAGTGCTTCCATCGCACGGGCATTGATTTCCTCCACGGTGCCTTCGGCCTTAATGGAGATGATGGCATCGCCGTAGTGCTCGATAAGCGGGAAGGTTTCCTCTCGGTAGACACCGAGGCGGGTGCGGATGGTCTCCTCGTTGTCGTCAGCGCGGCCACGGGCCATCATGCGCTCAACCACAACATCCTCGGAGACCTCGAAGTTGAGAACTCCGTCGAGCTTCTCGCCCTTCTTAGACAGCAGCTCCTCCAGGATGTCTGCTTGCTCGGTGGTACGCGGGAAGCCGTCCAGCAGGAAGCCATTCTTGGCGTCATCCTGGTTAAGGCGGTCCTCGACCATGCGGGCAGTGACGTCGGTAGGTACCAGCTTGCCTGCATCGATGTAGGACTTTGCCTCTACACCCAGCGGGGTGCCTTCGCCGATATTGGCGCGGAACAGGTCGCCGGTGGAAATGTGCGGAACGTTCAGCTTCTCGCTGAGGATAGCTGCCTGGGTACCCTTGCCGGCACCGGGAGGTCCTAGAAGTACAAGACGCATTACTTAAGTAGTCCTTCGTAGTTGGATTGCAGTAGCTGGGACTCAATCTGCTTGACCGTAGTCAAAGCGACGGAGACCATAATCAGGATGGCCGTACCACCAAAGGCGGACGTGCCGCTGGCGGAGGAGCGGCCCACGCCGAGATCCAAGAGGATATTCGGCAGGATGGCAATAACTGCCAGGTACAGGGCACCCACGCACAGCAGACGGTTCATCACATAACCAAGGTACTCCGCGGTTGGACGGCCCGGGCGAATGCCCGGGATAAAGCCACCGTACTTCTTCATATTATCCGCCTGCTCTGCCGGATCGTACTGCACCGAAACATAGAAGTAAGCGAAGAAGATGGTCAGGACGAAGTACAGCACGATGTACTGCCAGGAGGAAGGTGCCTGCAGGTGCGCGATGACATTGCGCTGCCACCAGTTATCCGGGGTGCCGGGGGAGCCAGAGTTCACAATCTGGGTAATGAGAACCGGCATGTAGATAAGGGAGGAAGCGAAGATGACCGGGATAACGCCGGCCTGGTTGACCTTCAGCGGCAGGTAGGTAGAGGAACCACCGTACTGGCGGCGGCCGACCATGCGCTTTGCATACTGAACCGGAATGCGGCGCTGGCCCTGCTCGATGAAGGTAATGCCAACAACCAGGATGACCAGGCCGGCTACAACCATGGCAAAGACGAGTCCACCATTGTTCTGCAGGATGCTTACACCATCGGTTGGCAGGCGGGTTGCGATACCAGCGAAGATGAGCAGGGACATACCGTTACCGATGCCCTTTTCGGTGATAAGCTCGCCCATCCACATCACCAGTACGGCGCCGGAGGTCATGGTGATGACCAAGACGATGAGGGTGAAAAAGTTACGGTCTTCTGCCAAGACCGGTACGCCCTGGCCCAGCAGCTGCTCGCGGTCTGCCAGCGCGACGATGCCGGAGGATTGCAGCAACGCCAACGCGAGGGTCAGGTAGCGGGTGTACTGGGTCATCTTGGCCTGACCGGACTGGCCTTCCTTCTTCAATTCCTCAAAGCGAGGAATGACCACGGTCAGCAGCTGCACAATAATCGACGCCGTAATGTACGGCATGATGCCGATAGCGAAGATCGACAGCTGTAGCAGCGCACCACCCGAGAAGAGGTTGATGACGGAGTAAAGGTCTCCGGACTGCTCGGTCAGCTGGCGCAAGCGGCCAGCAATAGACGCATAGTCAACACCCGGAGACGGGATCTGTGCACCGACGCGGTACGCAATGATCATCACGATGGTGAAGATGATCTTCTTACGTAGGTCGGCATCCTTGAAAGCCTGGACAATGGCGGACACTACAAAATCCTCCTGGCCTACCGCTGCCGAACGCGAAATCTAGGGAGGGTTTCGCGTTCACACACGGAGGTGGAAACTCATCTACCCCTAGGAAACCACACCCCCTGAGCCAGAAAGCTTAGGGGAATTTCAGGTTTCCTTCAGGGACGGTTGAACACTTATGACCCCATTACCCTACCAGCCTTACCCCACATAGCCACATTAAGCCCCAATAGTGTGACCATGATTGCTTCTTCGTTCGCACCTTTTGTATGCGGGGTTTACCATGGGGGCATTGCCAGCGCGCAAATCCCTTTTTAGTCTCCGACCTCGCGGGTCCCTGCGCCACGAGGCCGTTATTGGTGTGAACCTAATGTTTCGAAAGAAGTAATTATGAGCAAGAAATTCACGCCGATGACCGTTGCTGAGATCATCGACGTTTTTGTCCCTAGCCCCAACCCCTTCCGCTGGGAGGCCTTCGACGGGTCCGCGACCGGACCGGAAGACTCCCAGTACAAAGTGACTATTAATAGCCTTGAGGGCCTCTCTTTTATCGCCACCCATCCCGGCGACGTGGGTTTTGCGCGTGCATATGTCACAGACGGCATCACGGTGCATGGCGATCACCCGGCCCACCCCTATGGCATTTTTGACGCGCTGCATGCCATGTATGACAAATTCCAAAAGCCGGACGCCAAGACCCTGGCCCGCGTTGTTCGTTCCCTCGCATCCATGGGCGCCTTCCAGATCCAGCCGGTCCCCGAGGTGGAGCGCGCTTCCTGGCTGCGCCGCAAGCTACACGACGGCCTATCCAAGCACTCGAAGCAGCGCGATGCCGATGTCATTTCTGATCACTACGACGTGGGCAATGATTTCTACGAGCTCTTCTTGGGCGATTCAATGACCTATACCTGCGCCTACTACCCCTCCCCAGACGCCACGCTAGAGGAAGCGCAGGAGAATAAGTACCGCCTCATCTTTGACAAACTCCGCCTCAAGGAAGGCGACCGCCACTTGGATGTGGGCTGCGGCTGGGGCGGTATGGTGCGCTACGCGGCGCGCCGCGGCGTGAAGTCCATCGGCGTCACCTTGTCCAAGGAACAGGCCGAGTGGGGCCAGCGCAAGATTGAGGAGGAAGGCCTCCAAGACTTGGCGGAAGTCCGCTTCATGGATTACCGCGATATCACCGAAGAGGGCTTCGATGCTATCTCCGCCATCGGCATTATCGAGCACATTGGTGTGAAGAACTACAACGACTTCTTCAAGTTCCTCCACGGCAAATTGAAGGTCGGCGGCTTGATGCTCAACCACAACATCACCTACCCGGATAACCACAAGACTCCCAAGGGCGGCTTCATTGACCGCTATATCTTCCCCGACGGCGAGCTCACCGGTTCCGGCAATGTCACCAAGGCGATGCAAGACAATGGCTTCGAAGTCATCCACACCGAATCCCTCCGCTTTGACTACATGCGCACCCTGCACGATTGGTGCGAGAATCTGAAGGAAAATTGGGATGAGGCCTGCGCCACCGTGGGCCTGCCAACCGCCCGCCTGTACGGCATTTATATGGCCGGATCCGAATGGGGCTTTGAGCGAAATATCATCAACCTGTATCACTTCCTCGGCGTCAAGCTGGGCGAGGCCGGCTCCCGCGCCGGTGTGCCTGAGCGCCGCTGGTGGGAAGATAGCCGCTTTTAAGGAGGGGTGCTATGACTCTCATTGATAATCTGCGCCAACGCCTCGCCGCTGCCCAGCCGCGGCCGGTGGATGCCATGCCCATCGAGCCGGTGGGATGGACGGCGCACCAAGAGGGCGTCGACAAGCTGCTGGCGAGCTTCCGTGCTGTCCCGGCCGGAAAGCGCGTGCGCCTGGCTAAGAAGACCTCTAACCTTTTCCGCGGCCGCAGCGAGGAGCAAGCGGGCCTAGATGTTTCGGGCCTCGGCGGCGTCATCGAGGTCGACCCGATAGCCCGCACGGCCGATGTGCAGGGCATGTGCACCTATGAGGACCTCGTGGATGCTACCCTGCCCCATGGCCTCATGCCCTTCGTCGTACCGCAGCTCAAGACCATTACGCTCGGCGGTGCGGTCACCGGCATGGGCGTGGAATCCACCAGCTTCCGTAACGGTCTCCCACACGAGTCCGTCCTCGAGATGGATGTTCTCACCGGCACCGGCGGGATTCTCACCTGCTCCCGCGAAGAAAATGTCGATCTCTTCCGCCTCTTCCCCAACTCCTATGGCTCGCTGGGCTACGCGGTGCGCCTCAAGATTGAGCTGGAACCCGTGCCCGCCTATGTAGAGCTGCGCGAGGAGCGTTTCCACACCGTGGAGGAAGCGAGCCGCGTGCTTGCCGACGCCGCCTCTTCCCACACCCACCGCGGCGAGCCCGTCCATGGCCTCGACGGCGTGGTCTTCTCCGAGGACGAGGCGTACCTTGTCTTTGCCCGCTTTACCGATGAGGAGGGACCAACCTCCGACTACACGCGGGATAAGATTTACTACCGCAGCCTCCAGCACGCCTCTGGCATCCGCCGCGATCGCCTCACTATCCGCGACTATATCTGGCGCTGGGATACCGACTGGTTCTGGTGCTCGCGCGCCTTTGGTGCGCAGAACCCGAAGGTGCGCAAGGTGTGGCCGCGCGAATTACGCCGCAGCTCTTTTTATTGGAAATTGGTCCGGCTCGACCGCAAATACGAGCTGGAATATAACTTCATCAAAAAGCCCCACGGCAAGCCACGTGCTGAACGCGTGGTCCAAGATATCGAGGTCACTCCAGAAAACCTGCCGGAATTCCTCCATTGGTTCTTTAATGCTTCCGATATCCAGCCGGTGTGGCTCTGTCCCATCCGACTGCGCGATGGTGTGGACGAGCTGGTAGGCACCGGCGACCTCGCCTCTAGCCCGAGCGACCCTTGGCCGCTCTACCCGCTTCGCCCCGGGCAGACCTGGGTCAACGTTGGCTTTTGGTCCGGTGTGGATGGCGATCATGTGGATCCCTCCGCTCCGAATAATGGCGCATTCAACCGCGTCATTGAATCCAAGGTCAATGAGCTTGGCGGCCACAAGTCCCTCTACTCCGAGGCTTTCTATTCCCGGGAAAAGTTCGAGGAACTCTACGGCGGCAATCTTCCCGCCACCATCAAAGCGGTTACCGATCCGGATGACCGCTTCCCTGGCCTGTACGAAAAAGCCGTAGACGAGGCGTAGGCCTTTCCTCCCCCGCGCCTACCCTGGTCGGAAAAGCATAAAGGGTGGAACGCCCTCCCCGAGCGTTCCACCCTCTTTTTCGTCCCGATGTCTTGGGACACCCGCGCTTTAGTAGGCAGCGGTGATGTTGTCGTAGCCGTTGATCTTCAGGGCCTCCATGACGCGCTGCACAGCTGCCTCATCCTTCTCCGGGTTGTAGGTCTCCGGGAAGGTCAGGTGAGCAGAGTGGTCATCCTTAAACTCGATGTTCATGAACTCGTGGCCGGCCTCCTGGGTAGCCAGGGCGAGCTCGCGCTGCACGGCCAGTTTACCGCTCTGCAGGTTGCCACCGTTGAACCCTGGATCGACCTCTTCGGTACCCTCTGCGTCACCGTTGATGACGTCTTCCTCGCCACCGGTGATACGGCCCTTCTCAGCGTGAGCGCCCGGCTGCTGGTCCTGAGTGGTCTGCTCGCCAGCTTCGGCAGGCGCGGTCTGAGTGGTCTCAGCAGGATCCGGCTGGGAGAGCTGTTCCTGGGCGTCGACCGGGCCGGTAGAGCCGGCAAATGGCATGATGGCAGCGACTGCGGTTGCGAGCAGGGAAGAAATAGACGACATAAGAGTCTCCTTAACGGTAGATGATTTTCAACTAAGATCGACTTTAACACTCATGAATATATATGGCCATACCGGCAACCTTATTTATTAATAAAGGTTTCCTGTCAGCTATTTCCAGCACCAATTGTGGTCATAACCAAGGTACTGCGCTCTATACCGGCACCAGGGCGCCCACCAAACGAAATCGTCCCCCTGCTCCACTGGTTCGGAGAGGGGGACGAAAGTCTACTTGAAAGAGATTACTTGGTGTTGGCGGATCCGCCAGCAGCCTCGATCTTCTCTACAGCAGACTTGGAGAACTTATCAGCAGTGACGTTCAACTTAACGTTGATGTCGCCGTTGCCCAGAACCTTGACCGGCTTATTAGCGCGGACCAGGCCAGCAGCTGCGATGTCAGCAACGGTGATGTCGCCGCCATCTGCGAACTTCTCAGCCAGGTCAGCAACGTTAACAACCTGGTACTCAACATGGTTCGGGTTCTTGAAGCCCTTCAACTTAGGCAGACGCATGTGGATCGGCATCTGGCCACCCTCGAAAGCAGCGGAAACCTGCTTACGAGCACCGGTGCCCTTGGTACCGCGACCAGCGGTCTTACCCTTGGATGCCTCACCGCGGCCAACGCGGGTCTTAGGCTTGTTTGCTCCTGCGGTTGGGCGCAGGTCGTGCAGCTTGATGATATCAGCCATGGTTTACTCCCCTGCCACTTCTTCGACGGTGACCAGGTGGCGAACCTTGTGAACCATACCGCGAACGATCGGGGTGTCCTGCTTAACTACGGACTGACCGATGCGCTTGAGACCAAGAGCCTCAATGTTCTTGCGGTGATTCGGCTTGGTGCCTACCAGGCCCTTTACCTGTGTAATCTTCAGAGCCATTGCTTATGCCTCCTGACCTGCGCGCTTGCGCAGCATACGGGCCGGGGTGACCTCTTCGATGGACTTGCCACGACGTGCGGCAACCTCTTCAGGGCGGACCAGCTGCTTGAGGCCGTCCACGGTAGCGCGGACGACGTTGAGTGCATTGTCGGAGCCCAGGGACTTCGACAGGATGTCCTGCACGCCAGCGCATTCGAGCACTGGACGAGCAGCACCACCAGCGATAACACCGGTACCAGGTGCGGCAGGCTTCATCATGACGATGCCAGCTGCGTCGCGACCCTCAACCGGGTGGGTGATGGTGCCGGCAATCATCGGAACGCGGAAGAAGTTCTTGCGAGCCTCTTCAGCACCCTTCTGGATTGCGGCTGGGACTTCCTTGGCCTTGCCGTAGCCAACGCCAACCTGACCCTGGCCGTCACCTACGACGACGAGGGCGGTGAAGGACATATTGCGGCCACCCTTAACGGTCTTGGAGACGCGGTTGATGGTCACAACGCGCTCGATGTACTTATCGCGCTCGCTGTCCTGGTGGTTACGACGATCGTTGCGGCGGCCGTTGCCACCGCGGTTGTTCTTGTTGTTCTCGGCGGAGCGTCCGCCGTCACGCTGTTCACGGTCCGACATTAGGCGTTCCTTCCGTTGATGTTTCCGTTGACGATGATCATTAGAACTTCAGACCACCTTCACGTGCAGCGTCAGCCAGCGCAGCGACGCGGCCGTGGTACTTGTAGCCTGCGCGGTCAAATACGACGTGCTCGATGCCAGCGGCCTTAGCGCGCTCGGCAACCAACTCGCCTACCTTGGCAGCCTTGGCCTTCTTATCGCCCTCGAGTGCACGAACGTCCGCCTCCATGGAGGATGCGGAGACCAGGGTGTGGCCTGCCAGGTCATCGATGACCTGCACGTGCATGTGACGGGAGGAGCGGTGAAGAACCAGACGCGGTGCCTCAGGGGTGCCACGCAGAGTCTTACGGATACGGAAGTGACGGCGTGCGCGTGCTTCGCGACGACGAGAGGAAATGTCCTTGCCGACTGGAGTGCGCTTGGTGTTTTCAGTGTTTGCCATTGCTTACTTACCCGTCTTTCCGACCTTGCGACGGATCTGCTCGCCTTCGTAGCGAATACCCTTGCCCTTGTAAGGATCGTCCTTACGCAGACGACGGATATTAGCGGCGATCTGTCCGACTAGTTGCTTGTCAATACCGGTAATGGACAGCTTGGTTGCGCCGTCCACTGCGAAGGTAATTCCCTCCGGAGCCTCGATGAGGATCGGGTGGGAGTAGCCCAGGCTGAATTCCAGGTCCTTGCCCTTCTGCTGGACACGGTAGCCAACACCGAAGATTTCCATCTTGATGGTGTAGCCCTCGGTCACGCCAACAACGGCGTTGTTCAGCAGGGAGCGGGACAGACCGTGCAGAGCACGGTGCTTGCGGTGGTCATCAGGGCGGGAGACGGACAGGACGCCGTCTTCCAGGTTGATGGCGATAGGCTCTGGAACGTTAACGCTCTGGGTGCCCTTAGGGCCCTTCACCTCAACGTCTTGGCCGTTGATCTTGATTTCGACGCCGTTCGGTACGGCGATTGGTGCTAGACCGACTCGAGACATGTGTCAAACCTCCCTTTACCAGACGTAGGCGAGAACTTCTCCGCCTACGCCCTTCTCCTCAGCCTGACGGTCAGTCAGCACGCCGTGGGACGTGGAAATGATAGCCACGCCCAGGCCGCCTAAGACCTGTGGCAGTTCGGTGGACTTTGCGTACACACGCAGACCCGGCTTAGACACGCGACGCAGGCCAGACAGGGAGCGTTCGCGGTTGTTGTACTTCAGCTCGAGGGACAGGGTGTGACCCTCGACGGTGTAGTCAGCGATGTAGCCTTCCTGCTTCAAGATGTCAGCAATGTTTGCCTTCAGCTTGGAGGTAGGCATCGACACGGTGTCATGGTGCGCATTACTTGCGTTGCGCACGCGCGACAGCATGTCGGCAATAGGATCAGTCATAGTCATATGAGTGACCGTGTACCTTTCTCGTTGCGGTTCCCGTGCTCACCAAAGCGTTCTCCGTGTGATTTCGGGCTACTCACGCTCCCTACGGTCAATACCGTAAGGCGCTCGCCACCCTTTGATTCAGACAACGGTCCGCTATCTACGGCGAGGGGCCTACAACAAAGTTGAAATGAAATTCTTGAATTGCGGGTACTCATCCCCCATGTGAGCTGCATAAACAGCGTGCGGGCACGAGTCCAAGCATTTACATTACACGTCGACCTGGCCTTTTCCAAAATTCTCCCTGCTTATCGGCAAGCTTGCCGGCATGACCCCAAACGTTACAGTTTCTCGTGCCAATCCCGTCGCTAACCGCTTCGACAACCCACGCATCGGCCACCGCGTCACCGCGCCTGCAGGCGTGGGCGGCGTATACCACGCGATGGAGAAGGCAATCCCGAACAACGGCCTCGTGCCGCTGCTGAAAATGAACCAGCATGGCGGCGTTGACTGCCCCGGCTGCGCCTGGCCGGATCCGGGGCAGGGCGACATCAACTTCGTCGAGTTCTGTGAGAACGGCGCCAAGGCCATCGCCCAGGAGACCACGTCCAAGCGCGTGTCCCGCGAGTTCTTCGCCAACACCACCGTCCGGCAGGTGCGCGAGATGCCGGACTAGGAGCGCAACCAGCTCGGCCGCCTCACCGAGCCCATGCTCCGCGACCGCTCCCTCGGCGACGAGAAGTACCACCCCGTCTCCTGGGACGAGGCCTACGACCTCATCGCGGAGCAGCTCAAGGCCACGGACCCGAACCGCGCCATCTTCTATACCTCCGGCACGGCCGTCAACGAGTCCGCCTTCATCTTCGGTGTGCTGGGCCGCCGCCACGGCTCCAATAACCTGCCGGACTGCGCGAACCTCTGTCACGACTCCACGGGTGTCGCGCTCGCCAAAACCGCGGGCGTGGGCAAGGGCTCCATCGTCATGCAAGACATATACAACACGGAACTCATCATCTCCGTGGGCCAGAACCCGGGTACCAACCACCCGCGCTCGCTGACCGCCTTTAAGAAGCAGAAGGAAAACGGCGGCAGGTTCATCATTATCAATCCCATGCCAGAGACTGGTTTAATGAAGTTCAAGGAGCCGCAGTCCGTCAAAGGCGCCCTCGGCGTGGCCGACAAGATTAGCGACGAGTACGTCCAGGTTCGCCTCGACGGCGACCGCGCGCTGTTTCAGCAGATCAACCGCGAGGTCATTCGCCGCGACTTGCTCGACCGCAAGTTCTTGGAGGAGTTCTGTTCCAACGTCGACGAGACCATCGCGCACCTTAATTCGCTTGACGATGCCGCCCTTTCCCGCGGATCCGGAGTCTCCCAGGCCGAGGTCAAGAACATCGTCGAATACGTGGAGAAGTCCGAGACGGTTGTTCTCACGTGGACGCTGGGCGTGTCCCAGCACCGCAACGCGGTGGCCACCATCCAGGAAATGATGAACTTCCTGCTGCTCACCGGCAACTACGGCAAGCCCGGCGCGGGCTCCGGCCTGTTCAGTGGCCACTCCAATGTCCAGGGTGACCGCACGATGGGCATCTCGTAGAAGATGCCGGAGTGGTTCCTGGCCAACATGGAAGAAAAATTTGGCTTCGACGTTCCGCGCGAGCACGGCGTTTCTTCCACCGGCGCGGGTATCCAGCTGCGCGAAAAGAACGTCGATTTCTTCCTGTCACTGGGCGGAAACTACATCCGCGCGATGTCGGACACGACGGCGCTTGAAGAAGGCATTTCTGCCACCAATCTGTCGGCCCACATGCTCACCAAGCTCAACCGCACGTGTGCGTGGCCAGGTGAGAAGTCGCTTATCCTGCCAGTGCGCTCCCGCACCGATGTCGACATTCAGGCCTCGGGCCCGCAGAAGGTCTCTGTCGAGGCATCGGACTCCAAGGTTTCCGCGTCCTTCCCGAAGCGCCGCGGAAACCGCGACCTGAATCTCCACTCCGAAATGCAGCTCATCTGCGGCATCGGCGAGCGTGCATTCGGCGACGCCTTCTAGCGCCCGATGATGGACAACTACGATGTCATCCGTGATCACATCGCGAACGTCATCCCTGGTTTTGAGAACTACAACGAGCACCTCAAACGCCCCGGCGGTTTCATGCTCCCGCACGCGGCCCGCGAGCACATCTTCAACACCTCGGACGGCAAGGCCCAGCTGACCATCAATGCCACCGACACCATCGAGCTTGAGGGCGACCAGCTGCTGCTGACCACGGTGCGCAGCCACGACCAGTACAACACCATCTTCTATGGCCTGGTTGACCGCTACCGCGGTGTGCGCGGTGGACGCCGTGTCATCTTCATCCGTAAGAAGGACCTGGCCGAGCGCGGGCTCAAGGACGGCGACATCGTCGACGTTGTCTCCGAGTACGCCTCGGGCCGCCGCGTCGCGCCGAACTTCCGTCTGGTCGAGTACGACATCGCCAAGGATTACGTGGGCGGCTACTTCCCTGAGCTCAACATCCTCGTGCCTGTGGAAGAGATGACTAAGGAAGCCGAGACTCCCGTTTCCAAGTCCCTCATTGTCCGTCTGGAACCGACCGGCAAGAACGCGAACGACTTCTAAGTCGCCGCACCCCCGTTAGTCCCGCCGCGAGCGGAACTTTCGCGGTTGTAGACAGGGCCGCGACTACAGTTGAGTTCATGACTGAAGACAAAGACCCCATCCAGACCGCGCACGAGTGGCTTGAAGAGGTCGCAACGACGCTGGATCTCGATCCGCACGACGCCACGGCGCTGGTGCGCGAGCTGCTCAATCTCACCAAGGACGTCGCGCACAATCGCTCCCGCCCGGCCGCCCCGCTCACCGCCTTCGTGGTCGGTCTGGCCAGCAAAGACGTGGAGGAAGCCCGCGCCAACATCGCCAAGCTCAAGGAAGCCGTGCAGTAGTGGCGGGCCGCACCACCTCCAAGTTCGCGGTCATCAAGGTCCACCTCAACGAGGAGCGCACGCAGGTCACCCAGGTCGATACCCGCGCCGATACCGTCGCTGGCGAGGAGCCGCTCGAAATCCGCGTCGATGGCCAGACTCTCACCACGACCATGCGCACCCCGGGCCACGACGTTGAGCTCGCCCATGGATTCCTCCATTCCGAGGGCCACATCCAGGCCGCCCGCGACATCGAGTCCGCCAAGTACTGCGAGGGCACCACCCGCGACGGTGTCAACACCTACAACCTCCTCGACATTGAGATGCGCGACGACAACGTCATCTCACTCAAAGAGCTGCGCCTAACACTCACCAACTCCGCATGCGGCGTGTGCGGTACCTCGTCCATCGAGGAGCTAGCCAAGAAGACCCGTTACCCCATCCCCCACGTGCCGGTCGACCCGCTCGTTATCGCCCAGCTGCCGGATAGGCTGCGCGAGGGCCAGAAGCAGTTCCGCAAGACCGGCGGCATCCACGCCGCTGGCGCCTTCACGCTGGGTGGCGAGCCCATCGTCATCCGAGAAGACGTCGGCCGCCACAACGCCGCGGACAAGGTCATCGGCCACCTGCTCATGGAGGGCTTGCTTCCGGCCAGCGATCTCATCCTCGTGATGAGCTCGCGCGCCAGCTTCGAGCTCGTGCAGAAGGCTGCGATGGCGGGCTTCGGCCAGCTCGTGGCGGTATCGGCAGCCTCCTCGCTCGCCGTCGACACTGCCCGCAAAACCGGCATGGCGCTCGTCGGTTTCGCACGCGGCGACCGCTTCAACCTTTACTCGGGAGACCTGAAATGAGCCTTATCGATTTCCTTGTCAACGTCGAGCTGGACACCCCGCGCCCCGACTACCGCGCGCTGCTCATCGCCGCACGCAACGTCACTTCCCCGGTTGCCGAAACCCCCGCCGCCCCGTCAGCATTCCAGCCCCATGTCGCCGCGTGGCGCACGGCGTGGCAGAACGCCGGGCTCGATCCCGCGCTTTTTGATCTGGGCGCCCAGCCTTCCGATGCCCCTGTAGTTGCCCTCGGCAACGCCGTCGCCCGCCGTTTCGAGCTGCCGGTCACGGCGTTCGCCCTCGATGGCTTCGCGGGCCTAGCGCGCATCGAGGTAGGCACCGCTACGGTGCGCGATGCCGCGGGTAGTGCCGCGCGGCGCTTCCGGCCCGAGCACCGAGTCCAGCCCACGCCGGAGACCACCAGCGTGCTCTATATCCTCGAGGCCTTGAATCCGCTCACGGACGACGATCTGCGCCTGGCGGCCGATGGCATCCTTGACGCCCTGCGCGCGGCGAACCCTGATGTCGAGGTCGCCCAGCGCATCCTGCGCCCCGAATAACTCCGCGCGCCGAGTAAACGCTAGTGTGCAGCGCGCACGTCGAGGAAGCCGCGCAGCAGCGCATTGCGGCGGCGGGTGCCGGACTCGAAGGTCTCGGCGTCGTTGCCGTAGGCGGCATCGACTTGCGCGTACACCTCGTCGAGATGCGACATGTCGGGCACTCCGGCGACAGGCTCGGTGTCCCAGGCTCCCGCGATATGTTCGGTAGTCGACTTGATGCCCTCGGGGCCGCCGCCCAAACGGTTGGACTCGAACGGGCCTGTGGCCGCGTAGCGCAGCCCCAGCGAGTTGCGCAAAATCGTGTCGAGGTCCTTCGCGTCAATGATCCCCTGTTGCGCGAGTGAGATCGCCTCCCACATGTCGACCTTTTGAATGCGGTTGCCCACGAATCCGGGGATTTCCTTCTTCATCGCGCTGGGCTCGAAGCCGAGCTCTCGGTAGACCTCCAGCGCGCGTTCGACCGTCTCCGGCGCGGTCTCCGGTCCCGGCACGACTTCGAGAACCGGCATGAGTGCCGGCGGGGTGAACGGGTGACCGATGACGATCCGCTCGGCTGCGGGATTGTCTGCCGCGATCCTGGAAGGAAGGATGGCTGAGGTCGAGCTGGCGAGGATGGCGGCATCGGTAAGTCCCGCCAGCCGTGCGAAGATCTTGTGCTTGAACTCCAGCGACTCCAGCCCTGCTTCCTGGACGAAATCGACGCTGTCCGTGAGATCCTCCAGGTTTGTCGAGAACCGAACCTTGTCCCCAAACTCCTGCGCCACCGCGTCCGCGAGTTCTGCGCGCACGTCCGTCATGCGCACCTGCCACCCCGCGTCGACGAAGCGCTGGGCAAACGAGAAACCGATCAGGCCGCCACCTACAAGCAATGCTGTCTTCATGTTTTTTAGCCTGGGCCTTCTGGCTCGCGGCCACACGGTTTGTTGTATGGCCACCGCCACACAAAAGGTCTACAAGAATTGATTTATCCCGCCTCGGCCTTGTCCGGAGTGAAAGACGCTTTTCCACATCCCACCCTCGCCACGTCCTGCGCCCGCAACCAACCCGTAGAAATACACCGCACGCCCATTCCTTCTACTCACCCCTGTGCCGCTCCTGCTATGCCCGAGACCTCAGCCGTCGACCCCGCGCACTGCGCATCAGACCAGTGCTTTCGCACCCTTCCCCGAGCCGGTGCAGCAAACACATCCCGCCGTGACCACGGATCACCGCAGCGTGCCCGCGCGCGGCATCACTTTCCATTAAATACTTTTACCGTAGCCTACTTTATGTTAGGGTACCCTAACATGCACAAAATTCGTCACGAGAGACCGACCCCTTTCGTCAATTCCTTCGTAGGAGCCGATCCGACTGCATTAAACACAATCATCCACCACAGCCAGCACACCCTCACGCAGTATCTCGCCGAGGGCGACGCGCCACGCTCCGGTCGCAACGCCCATGAGACAGCAGCGGCCGTCACACGCGTTGACCTCGAGAACCCAATTGGTACATTCGACGCCGCGTTGGCTGAGCTTTGCGAACTCTGGCTCGACCACGCCGTGTGGTACCACCACCCGCGCTACATCGCCCACCTCAACTGTCCGATCACCGCCACCGCCGTGGGCGCGGATCTGCTCGCCACCACAGTTAACACCGCGGTCGAAAGCTGGGATCAGGCCTCGAGCGCCGCCGCAATCGAAGGCCACCTCCTCGAGTTCTTCGCGCGCAAGCTGCACTGGCCGGAAGCCCCGCATTCCCGCACCCGCGGGGTCTTTACCTCCGGTGGTACGCAATCCAATCTGCAGGCGCTCTACATTGCGCGCGAAAAGGCGCTGGGCGCCCAAGGCGTGCAGGGACTTTCCCAGTTGCGCCTCTACACCAGCAGCCACGCCCACTACTCCGTGTTGCGCGCCGCCCACCTCCTTGGGCTCGCGGACACCGCCGTCATCACTATCGAATCGGATGCCGAACACCGACTCGACGCGGCTGATCTCGCCCGGCGCATCGCGGCCGACGTGGCGGACGGCTACACGCCGATGGCCGTCGTGGCCACCGCTGGGGCAACCGACCGCGGCACCATCGATCCGCTAGAGAGCATCGCCAAGGTCTGCCACCACGCAGGGGTGCACTTGCATGTCGACGCCGCGTACGGGGGCATCCTGCTGCTCTCACCCACGCAACGGCACCGTTTGCGCGGCATGGACGCAGCCGATAGCGTCACCGTCGACTTCCACAAGGGCTACTTCCAGCCGGTGGCCTGCAGCGCGATTCTCTTGCGCGATCCCGCCGACTGCGCCCTCGTGTCGTGGCACGCGGACTACCTCAACCCCGAAGACGCCACCGACCACAATCTCGCAGACTTCTCGCTCCAAACCACGCGTCGCTTCGACGCGCTCAAGCTCTGGATGACGCTGCGCACCCACGGCGCCGACGCCCTCGGGGAGGCCTTCGACGCCTGCTGCGCCGCGGCCCGCGATGCCGCCCGGCGCGTCGACGCCCATCCACGCTTTGCACTGCGCGCCACACCGGAGCTTTCCACAGTGCTGTTTACGCCTGCCGATGCCCCCGCCAGCCTCGTCCACATCGTCCGCCAGCGCTTGCTCGAGCGGGGCGACGTGATTGTCGCGACCACCACCTTCGAGGGCGCGCCGTGCTGGAAGTTCACCATTCTCGATCCGCAGCTGCGTGGCACAGATATCGACGCGATCCTCGGGCTCATCGAGCGTGAGATGGACGCCGTCGACCAAGCCAACGCTCAACCGAGCCCCAGCGCTCTCGCGGTACAACCCGCGCGCTAGACCACGACCCACAGAAACTTAAAACAGGAGTTTGTAATGTCTTCTTCCACCACCGCCCGCACTGCCGCCGCCGCTGATGCCGAATCTAGCATTAAGCCCTATGACCTGGTGGGCATCGGGATCGGGCCGTTCAACCTGGGCCTGGCGGCGCTGAGCCAGCCGCTGGTTGACGGCGGCGCGCTGCGCGCGGCGTTCTTCGATTCGCGCGCGGAATTTTGCTGGCACCCCGGGATGATGATTCCTGGGACGACGATCCAGGTTCCGTTCATGGCCGATCTGGTCACCCTCGCCGACCCCACGAGCCCGTACAGTTTCCTCAACTACTGCAAGCAGCAAGGGCGCATCCACCAGTTCTACATCAAGGAGGATTTCAACCCGCTGCGCGAGGAATACTCCGATTACTGCACCTGGGTCTCCCAGCAGCTGAGCACGCTCGAGTGGAACTCCACGGTGACGTCGGTGCGCCGCGTCGACGATCTGTGGGAGGTCACCGTCAACGGGCCACGGGACACCTGCACGGTGCTCAGCCGCAACGTCGTGGTCGGAGTGGGCACCATACCGTTTATTCCCGCCGAGCTGCGGGCTGCGCCGGAAGCCGGGCTCGCCGTACACTCGGCGGACTATCTTGAGCACAAGGAGGAGTTGCTCGCCCAGGAGTCCGTCACCATCATCGGGTCGGGGCAGTCCGCGGCCGAGATTTACGCCAATCTCATGGAACCTGCCGCGTACCAGGGCACGCGGCTGGACTGGGTCACCCGCTCGGGGCGCTTCTTCCCCATGGAATACACCAAGCTCACCCTCGAGATGACTAGCCCCGAGTACGCGCAGTTCTTCCGCGGCCTGGACGCCGCGACGCGCGACCGGCTCAACCGCGAGCAGCGCAATCTTTACAAGGGAATCTCCGGCCAGCTCGTCAATCACATCTACGACACCTACTACCGGTTGTCCATCACGAAGGGCCTGCCGCGCCCATTCGCCTCGACGCTCCTAGCCGGCTGGAGCGCGGCGCTATGCGACGCAGACGCGTCCGCCCCGTTCCAGCTGACGTTGACCCACGGCGAGACCGGCGAAACCCGCACGCACGCGACAAACGCGCTGGTGCTCGCCACCGGCTACAAGGCCCCGCTCTTCCCCAGCTTCCTGGAGACCGCACGCGAAGAAGTCCAGTTCGACACGGCCGGGCGCCTGGCCATCGATCCCGAGTTCGCCATCGACGCCGCCCAGTCGCTCTTCGTCCAAAACGCCGAGGAACACCTTCATTCGCTCATCGCGCCGGATCTCGGGATGGGACCGTGGAGGAACTCCATTATTCTCAAGGCCATCACCGGCCGCGAGTACTATCCCATCGAGCGTTCCGTCGCCTTCCAGACCTTCGGGGGTCAGTAATGCTCAATACCGAACGTGACGAAATCTTCACTCCCCACGGCACGGTGCGCCTTCGCCCGCTCACCCCCGGCGACACCGAGCTCGTTCACGGGTGGCTCACCGATCCTCACTGCGCGTTCTGGGGCATGCAACAGGCCAGCGTCAACGACGTCGCCGTCGAATACGACCGGCTCCGCGCCTCCCCGCACGAAGAAGCCTGGATCCTCGAGCTGCGCCCGTACCCTGCCGCCCCGCGCAGACCGATGGGCATCGTCGAGGACTACGACCCGCGCCGCGTGGTGCTGGACTCGGTGTTGGCCGGGGCTGCTAGCTCGGAGGCTGCTGGTGTCAGGGAGTTGACGCTGGAAGAGCCACTACGCGGACTGCACTTCCTCGTCGCCCCGCCGGCCGGTGCCCACGTTTCTGGGCTAACCAGCAGCCTTTTCGCCGCGGTCATCCGCTGGCTCATCGACTGCCGGGGTTTCCGCGAACTCCTCGTGGAGCCCGACGTAGCCAATGGCGCAATTCACCGCAAGAACGCCGAGGCCGGCTTCCTTGATGTGCCGGGACTTAACGAGGTCCGCCTGCTTCAAGGCGGGCACACGAAGACGGCACGGGTGCAGCGTTGTACTGCCTCAGACTTCTATTCCTCAGCGGCTGCCGCGCGCGCCTCGCTGTCGCCGGTGGCGAATGCGCTGTGCGCGGCCGAGACCGCTGAGCGCCAGCTCATCGCCAAGGCCATCCGCGAATTTAGCCATGAAAGACTGCTGACGCCGAGCTTTCACCCGGACTCAGAACGATGGTCGGTCCACTTGGGGCCGCGGGAGCTGAGCTTTTCGGCCCACCAGTACGGGCTGGAGCATCTCGAAGTCGTCCCCGAAAGCATCGAAGCTGCCGATGCCGCCCCGCTGCACCTGGCCGAGCTCATCGCCGGGGCCGCAGAACAGCTGGGCATAGAACCGGGGTTCCTGCACACCTACATCGAAGAAATTCAGGCGACCCTCGCCGGCCGTGCCCGCGCCCTCGCGACTCGCCCCGCCGCGCAAAGCTTGCGCGCACCGCAGCTCGCCGCCAGCGCCCAGGAGCGCGCGAATGCCCAGGCGGACTATCTCGTCTCCGCTGAGTCAGCAATGTATGAGGGGCACCCCGGGTTCCTCGCGAATTCGGGGCGCGGCGGGATGAGCCTTACCGAGCTACACGCCTACGCGCCGGAGGCGGGAGCCGACGTACACATCGTGTGGCTCGCCGCCAAGCGGGAGCACTGCGTGGTGGCGACATCAGAAGACGTCGCGGACCTAGCCGGGTTCTTCGCCGAACAGCTCGGAGACCTCGAGCCGCGCTATGAGCAGGCGCTCGCAGAATTGGGCTGCGACCCGGATGACTATGTGCCGCTGCCGCTGCACCCGTGGCAGTGGGACAACTGCATCTCCACGATCTTTTTCGCCCAGCTCATTTCCCGAGATCTGGTGTACATCGGCACCAGCAGCGACCTATTTCGCCCCCAGCAGTCGCTGCGGACGTTCTTCAACCACTCGCGCCCGGCGCTGCCCTATGTCAAGACTGCCGTGGGCATTCGCAACATGGGGTTCGTCCGCGGGCTCTCGCCGGCGTACATGGAAACCACGCCCGCCATCAACGATTGGTTAGCCCAACAGCTCAATGTCGATCCGGAATTCCGGGCCTGCAACGTGCGTCTGCTCAAAGAAATCGTCGCCGTAGGCTACCGCGGCGACACCTACCACCGCCACCCGTTGCCCGCGGACTCAACAAGCGGGCGAGAGAAAATGCTCTCCGCGCTGTGGCGCGACTCGCCCGTGCCGCAGCTATCCGCCACGAGCGTGGCCGTGACCCTGGCGGGCTGCCTCTACGTCGACCCGGCAGGAGAGTCACTCGCCGCCGAGTGGATCGCGCAATCGAGTCTACCGCCGCAAGAATGGCTGCGTCAGCTGCTCGACGTGTACCTTGTCCCAGTCCTCCACGCGCTCGCCCAGTACGGAATCGTGTTCATGCCGCACAGCGAGAATGTCATCCTCGAGCTCGACAACGGCGCGCCCGTCGGCGCGTTTTTCAAGGACCTGGGGGAAGAGGCCGCGGTCGTTGACGCCGGCGTGGACATGCCTGCGGGACTAGAGCGCCTGCAGGTCGATCACGGCGACTTCACCGGTGCCCAGCGCGCGCTATCTATCCACACCGACGTCCTCGACGGCGTGCTGCGCCACCTCGCCGCGCTCTTCGACCGGGAGGGATTGCTCACTGAGACCGAATTTTGGCTCACCTGCCGTGAAGTCGTACTGGATTACGAACGCCGCTTCCCCGGCACGCTGGAGAAACTTCCGGTGCTCGCGCCGCAGTTCAAGCACTCGTGCCTCAACCGCTTGCAGTTACGCAACCCGTTATCGATGGTGAACTTGGGCGACCAGGAGTCCTCGCTCATCTACGCCGGGGACATGGACAACCCGTTGCATTCTCCAGAATCGACGGCGCGATAAGTAAAGGCCAACCCCGCTCGTGCGGGGTTGGCCTTCTCGCGTACTACGCCGCAGCTTAGTCGCGATACGCTTCCGGGCCAGAGTTAAGCCAGGCGTACACGCCACCAATTAGGAAGCCACCACCGATGAGGTTTCCTACCCACACGATGGACCAATTGGCCAACACCACCCAAAGGGTAAAACCTTCCGGTAGCGGGCTGGCGCAGAAGAAGGTCAGGGTCATCAGGCAGAAATTCGCGATGACGTGCTCGAGGCCCAAGCCCACGAAGCAGGCGATGATCGGCACGATGACGAAGAACTTGGAGGCAATGTCTTTGGCAAAGATAGCGCCGATAATCGCCATGTTGACCACGAAGTTGGCCAGTATGGCCTCCACGAACATGCCGCCTGGTCCTTTGAGGAGCTTGCCCATCGCGAGGTCGACGATAAGGTGATTTGGGTCGATGCCGCCGAGCTTGGCGGACATACCCATGGCTGCGGCGAAAAGCACGGCGCCAACTAGGTTGAATAGCGTGGTGACTGCGAGGAGCCACAGCGCCTTTCCCCAGCCCACCTGCTTCTTCACGGCGCCGTAGACCATGTACATCATGTTGCCGGTGGCTAGGTCCGCGCCCAGAATGACGATGGCAAAAAGGCCCAAACCGAACAGGCAGGCAAAGACCAGAGAACCGAGGCCTTCCACATGCTTCTCGACGCCCATACCCATCACCGCAGCAAATGCCGTACCGACCGCCAGGTACACGCCGGCCAAAGTAGAACGGACAGCAAAGCGGGAGAAAGATTGCTCTAGGAGCGTGACCTTCTTCGTCACGGCTGCTGCGGCAGCATCATTCAAGGACATCAAGTACCTCGTACGGTTCAGATTTCAGAGACCTTTGTATCGTACTCCGCCGCACGCACCGCAGGTGAATCCCTGATCTTCAGCAACCAATTGCAATCACTTTTCACTTATGAAAAACTGGCGGGAATGACACCCTTCCTGTCTGTCCAGCACCTCAGCTACGGCTACTCCGCCCGCACTAAGGTTGTTCGCGATATATCCTTCGACCTCGCCCCAGGGCTCACCGTCCTTCTCGGCGCAAATGGCGCGGGGAAAAGCACGCTCATGCAGCTCATCGCCGGTGAGCTACGCCCGCCAACAGGAACCATCTTCGTGGGCGGTGAAGACGTCCGCCGTTCCGACTCGTGGCGGCAACGTGTCGGCTGGGTTCCGCAACGCAGTGTGTTTGATCCGGCGCAACGCGCAGTGGATTTCGTAGCAGACGTTGGCTGGCTGCGCGGACTAGACCGCGCGACAGCACGCCAGCACGCGGTAAATGCCTTGCGGATAATTGGCTTAGAGGACCACAGCACTACCCGCCTGCGCGCGATGTCCGGTGGAATGCAGCGCCGCGCCATGGTCGCGGCGGGCCATTGTCCACGAGCCAGATGTGCTGCTTCTCGACGAACCCACCGCAGGCCTCGACCCACACCAACGATCCTCACTCATCCGCGCACTGCGTGACATGGCCTCGAACGGCACCACTGTCCTCATGTCTACGCACGTCGCAGCTGATATGGACTCCGCCGATCGCGCGCTCATTCTTCACCGTAGGTGCATCGCAGTCGATTCTTCTGTTGCAGATTTCATCGAAAGATACGGCTCCGTAGAACAAGGATTCTGCGCCGTCACCGAACAAGCTACCGACGGAGCACGGGGAGGGGCTGTTTTGTGAGACACGTTCGCTTCATTCCTGTTGTACTCTTCACCGCACTGCTGAGTTTTGCCTCTGCGCGGGGCAGTAACGTCGACGGTTCCTGGCCAGAGGCCACCGCAATCTGCGCGGTTGTCGCCGCGGCTACGGGCGTACTTCTCGCAAGTATTGCTGCATGGGACGCAGGAAGCCAGGACGCCACGTTTCTACGCTCCACATCCACCTCGCGCGCCCGCACAGCAGTACTTCTCGTCGGCCTAGCGCTGGCATGGGGACTGGCCAGCATTCTTATCGACTTCATAATCCTGGCAGGGTTTGTCTATACCGCACCCGTGGGCGGCTCGCCATGGTTCCTCGTCATCATTAGCAGCCTTGTGTGAGTTGTGCTGTGTGCGGTTCTCGGTGCGGGTTTGGGTGTCTTTGTCCGGCGCCGGTTTCTCGCCGCGTTACTCGCAGCACTGCTCACGCTAGCTTTGTGCGTGGTATCGGCGTGTGCGGATTCCACGCCGGCTTCCCTACGCTTTCTTTTCTTCCCCGGCAATGGGTACGAGCTGATAACACGGCAGCCACGGGTGGCTTCGGTCGCAAGTTCTGCCGTCATAGTAGCGGCCTTAAGGAGAGTGTCTGATGGTTTGTGTGCGGGGGCTTGGTTTACAAGTAGTCCGCGAATCGGTTGGGGTAAGCCACGGCTAGTTGGTTGATGGCTTGTTTCCACCCGGTGGCTTTCGCTCCTTCAATATAGCCGTTGCATTCAATGTTGCGCTTGGCTTTCTTCGCTCGCTGGGCGGCGCGCTTGTCTTCGATGTTGCAGATCATCAGCCACAGCGTCTTCAGCGCCGCGGTATCGTTCGGGAATTGGCCCCTGTCACGGGTAGCTTTACGCAGTTGCGCGTTGAGTGACTCGATCGAATTGGTGGTGTAGAGCACTCGCCTGGCCGCAGGCGGGAACTGTAGAAACGGCACGAACCGCTCCCAGGCGTCGCGCCAGACTTTGACCGACTGGGGTATTTTAGGCCCAGTTCACTGGCCTCGAAAGCATCCAGGTTGGCGCGTGCGGTGTCCTCATTGGTGGCGGTGTAGACCTCACGCAGCGCGCGGGAGACAGATTTGCGGTCCTGATAAGACACCCACCGGTTCGCAGCTCGAATCAGGTGCACAATGCAGGTCTGCACCATGGAATTCGGCCAGGTTGCCTCCACGGCTTCTGGCAGGCCTTTGAGCCCGTCGCAGCAGACGATGAACACGTCCTGGACCCCGCGGTTGGCCAGATCTGCGCACACCGATGCCCAGAATGCGGCGCCTTCACTTTCAGCGATCCACAATCCCAGGATGTGCTTGATGCCGTCCATGTCGACACCAACTGCCATGTAGCAAGCCTTGTTGACCACGCGGTGGCCGTCACGGATCTTCACGCGTAGGGCGTCGAGGAAGATCACCGGGTAAAACTCGTCGAGCTGGCGGTTTTGCCAGATCATGACCTCTTCCAAGACCGCATCGGTAATGGTGCTGATCGTATCGGGGCTCATATCCACCCCAAGGGTGGTCGCGAGATGATGGCACATATCGCGCACTGTCATCCCGCCGGCGTAGAGCGAGACGATCATGTCGTCGAGCTCTGTGAGCCTGCGTGCGCCCTTGGGCACCATGCGGGGAATAAACGTGCCGGCACGATCCCTGGGCACAGTTACTTCCACCGCGCCGTATCCAGAATTGACGGTCTTGATGTACGACCCATTGCGGTGGTTATTCTCCTGTGAGGTTTCGACCTGGGCTTTGGCGTTGCGGTCGGAGTGGCTATAGCCCAAGTGCGCATCCATCTCCGCCTTAAGGCCAGCGTTGATCGATGCCTGTAACAGGCCTTTGACCAGCTCGCTTGCATCATCAGCGGAAGCCGACAGCTCGCTGATCAAGCTGGCGACCTCAGGGTTTTCCATCAGCTTCTCGCTGATCTCGTTGACCCTCGCCGGGTCATGGCTTTTCTTCGGTGACACCGTAGTCATTATCGGTGAAACTCCTTCTAGATCAGAGCCTCACACACAAACTTCCTGACGCTGATAATGGGAATACAGGATCGGAACCACGTGGAATGACCCACTTCTTGACTGGCCATGATCTCCTCATGTGCCTTCAGCGTGATCTGTCTTCCATGTTAGTTCCGACCCTGTACCGCAAT